>NZ_CP143546.1:37500-175000 GCF_046237645.1 Rossellomorea sedimentorum | reverse complement strand
GCGTGCGGTGGTGGCGGAGGACAAGCAAGCGCCAATCAGCCTGATTACGAAGAGACCAAAAAAATGGTCGTTGATATATTGAAAACGGACGATGGCAAAAAGGCCATACAGGATGTCATGTCCGACGAAAAAATGAAACAGCAGCTCATTATGGATGAAGGCGTCGTAAAAGAAACGATCGTGACCACCCTCACCTCTGATAAAGGCAGCGAGTTTTGGAAGAAATCATTCGAAGACCCTAAATTCGCTGAAGCCATGGCAAAGAGTATGAAGGGCGAAAATGAAAAGCTGTTGAAAGACCTTATGAAAGATCCGGAATATCAGGGAATGTTCATAGATATACTGAAAGATCCAGAAATACAAAAGGAAATTGGCGAGACGCTCAAAAGCAAAGAATACAGGGAGCACCTGCAGCAAGTAGTCACCGAAACATTTGAAAGCCCTCTCTTTAAAGCCAAGATTCAAGACATCTTGATCAAAGCGGCTGGTCAAATGCAAGGCCAAGGGGGAGAACAAGGCGGACAAGAAGGCGGCGGTGAAAGCGGTGGTGGTGAATCCGGCGGTGGCGAAAGCGAATCCGGCGGCGGAGAAGAAGAATCTCAATAAGTTTTCCAATTAAATAAACAAGCGGCGAACAGTAATAGGGTTCGCCGCTTGTTTATTTTAGTGAAGAGGTCCTTCATCTGTCTGTTGCTCTCCTTTGTCCTTTGATAGAAACCATCCGAGAATCGCAATTAGGAGGAGTACTGACCAGAAGGTGATTTTCCATCCTGGTGACTTAGGAAACGACTTCGATAAATAGGCTAAATCTGGGTGGGATAGGGTATAGATTGCCAACTTGACACCGACCCAGCCAACGATTAAAAATGCCGCTGTTTCTAGGCCTGGCTTTCTGTGAAGTATTCCAACAAAGAAGTTAGCGGCAAACCTCACTATCACAAGGCCGATAATCCCACCTGCAAGCATTACAAGAAATTGACCTCCCTCAAGTCCTCCAATAGCAGGTAAATTTGTTTCTGGAAGAGCTACAGCAAATGCTACGGCATCGACAGCAAAGCTAAGTCAACTAATTTTAGCTGTAAATCTGTTGAAGTTAACTATTCAATAAAAAAGCATGAGGTCAACGCCTCATGCTTCTTAATATCTATGTCAATAAATCAATGACTTTGTGTGCAATATCTCCGTAGATCTTACCGATTCGGTGATCTGCGTCATATACTGAAGGGGCAAAATCGTCTTCATTCCAATCAGGCTGCTGAAGCGGAAGCTGTCCGAGAAGGTTCGTTCTTAATTCTTCAGCAAGCTTTTCTCCGCCGCCCCGTCCGAAGACATACTCTCTCTCTCCAGTCGTTTTGCTTTCGAAAAACGACATATTTTCAACAACACCCAGGATCTCATGGTCGGTGCTCAATGCCATTGCTCCTGCACGGGCAGCAACAAAAGCAGCTGTTGGGTGAGGTGTCGTCACAATGATCTCTTTACATTGTGGCAGCATTGTATGAATATCAAGAGCGACATCACCCGTTCCCGGCGGCAGGTCAAGCAGCAGGTAATCTAGGTCTCCCCATTCTACTTCGCCGAAGAAGTTGTTCAGCATTTTCCCAAGCATTGGCCCTCTCCAGATGACCGGGGCATTATCCTCTACAAAGAAGCCCATGGAAATAACTTTTACCCCGAATCTTTCAACCGGGATTATTTTTTCCCCTCTGACCACTGGTCTGTTCACAATTCCCATCATATCAGGAACACTGAATCCATAAATATCAGCATCAACAAGCCCGACTTTTTTGCCTGCACGTGCCAGGGATACAGCCAGGTTGACAGATACTGTAGACTTACCCACTCCGCCTTTTCCACTGGCAATAGCGATAAACGTCGTTTTGCTTCCCGGGGATAGAAGGTTACCGGAATCCCCGCCTTCAGGTTGAGAACCTCTGTGTTTCTCCAGCTCTTCCGGAGAAAGGTCAGCAAACCGGATACCTACTGTCTCGGCACCATTTTCCTTCAATACCTTGACGATCTCCTGCTGCATCTTCATTTGCTCGGCCGTTCCCGTTTTGGCTATCGCAATCTTGACACTGACGTGGTTTTTTTCTTCTTTTATACTAACTTCAAGAACCCCGTTTGTTTCCTCCAGTGTTTTATGTAAGAAAGGATCTTTAATTTTATATAATAAATCTCTAACTTTTTGTTCTGTTAACATGCTTACACCTTCCTTTAATCTTGAATTCGTTTTCATCCTATCCCAGTATAACATATTCTAATTGTATTGAATTGTCTAACAGCTTAGAGAAATATAAAAAAACTGAGAGGGTCATTCCTCATCAGTTTTCTCATCATAATATTTTAGCACTCCCTCGTAAATCGAAGCGGCCACTTTTTGCTGGTACTTTTCAGTCATCAGATTGGCCTTTTCCCCCGGGTTGGACAAGAAGCCGATTTCAACAAGGGCGCCCGGTTTATTACTATGCTTGACCAGATATACATTCTGGATCCCTTTCGCCTCCCGCTTTGTGTTTTCCAGGTTCCTGATCAACTCTGCTTGAATCGATTTGGCCACTTCTTTATTCTCTTTGTACTTAGGATTATAAAATGTCTGAGCCCCGCTCCACCTGCTTGAAGGAATGGCGTTTAAATGGATGCTGAGGTACAAATCCGCTTCGGATGAGTTAATCATCTCCAGCCGTTTTTTAAGGTCTTCCGTTTTCCTCCTGCTATATCCTTTCATCCCTTCAGGGGCCAGGTCGCGGTCATCATCCCTCGTCATGAGTACAAGAGCTCCCTGCTCCTGAAAGTAGTCACGCAGCATTTGGGAGACGTTTAGAGCAATATCTTTTTCCAACACTTCATTATCCCCGGCTCCTCCGTCTGGACCGCCATGCCCAGGATCAATATAAATAATCTTGCCCGATAAAGGAAGATTCCAGGATTCCCATGTATCTGTATCGAGCAGTTTATACTGGAAAATTAAAAAAAGGATGATGACAATCCCGGCAAATCCTATCATCTTCAGTTTACTGTTCATTCAACATTCCCTCCCCCATCTCTATAAAAAATATGGGACAAGGAGTGATTTTAGAACTGCCGGAATAGAATTTAATGCATTCTGAGTTTGTGACGCTTTATACCATTTTGATATCCTTCGCTCCACCACGTCTCAACAAAGTGTTCGCAGCTGTAGTAAAAAGATTCATCCACTGTATTGGAAACTCCGAGCTCTGACCAATAGAGCCAAAAGTTATATAAAGTATCTATATAGTGTTTCAGTTCCGTCTCGCACCGGTTTTGTACATCTTCCAAGGTTTCACCGCTGTGACCGAACTTGCTCAGCTTCCCGCCAAGTAAATATGCTTCAATCGCGACGTCAAAGCAAGCTTCATCAAAACCCTGCTGCATAAAGACGCCGCCTTGGATCTTTATCTGTCCAAAATGCTTCCGGACACTTTCCTGGAGCATTTTAATCGAGATTTCACGCAGCAGCTTTCTTTCATGCTGAATCTGCTTCTCTCGTCTCTTTGAATTGAATGAAGTAATAACGTTCAAAGCTATTCCCTCCCTTTGAACGTATTTTTTGCTTAAAGCTGTACTTCATTCGAGCAATGGTTTCCAATTTTGGTGACAGATCCGCCCTTGGATTTGTCGAATGATAACTGTGATTTTTTTTGCAAATGAAGTAAGTGGTGGGAGTTGGTGGATTAATGGTGTCTGTCATTGCGGTTGTGGCCATGGCTATCCTGTTGGCTGGTTTAAAAAGGTTATAAAGTGTGAAGTCCTGGAGAACGGCATCATTTTTCAATTGTGGTGTTTTGATGTCCCTCGCTCCGCTTGCGACCAGCATCATTTTTCAATTTTGGCATTTTGTTGTCCATCGCCCCGTTTGCGACCTACATCATTTTTCAACTTTAACGTTTTGATGGACCTCGCTTCGTTTGCGACCATCATCATTTTTCATTTTTGACGTTTTGATGTCCCTCGCTCCAATAGCGCCCCCCTTCATAGGGGATGAGAAAAAATGATGTACCCTGCTAAACGTGGCACAATATCTTATAGATAACGGATGATATACTTTTCACATTACAAATATAAAAAATCCCAGCTGGATAAACCAGCTGGGATCGAACGATAATAGAATTAACGTTTTGAGAACTGAGGTGCACGACGAGCGCCTTTAAGACCGTATTTCTTACGTTCTTTCATACGAGCGTCACGAGTCAGTAATCCTGCGCGCTTAAGAGTTCCGCGGTACTCAGGATCAGCTTGAAGCAATGCACGAGCGATACCGTGACGGATTGCACCAGCTTGACCAGTGTATCCACCACCCTTAACGTTTACCAATACATCGTAGTTGCCAACAGTTTCAGTTGCAACTAGAGGTTGTTTGATAACCTCACGTAGTGCTTCGAATGGGATGTAGTTTTCTACTTCACGATCATTAATAACAATGTTTCCGTTACCTGGTACTAAACGTACGCGAGCTACTGAGCTCTTACGACGACCAGTTCCGTAATATTGAACTTGTGCCAAGATAATAACCTCCTCTTATTGATTATCCACGAAGTTCGTAAACTTCTGGTTTTTGTGCTTGATGCGGATGCTCAGCGCCAGCGTAAACATGCAATTTCTTGAACATTTGACGGCCTAAAGATCCTTTTGGAAGCATACCTTTAATACCAAGTTCAAGCATTTTCTCTGAATAGTTTGTACGCATTTCAAGAGCAGTACGAGACTTCAAACCGCCTGGGTGTTGGCTGTGACGGTAGTAGATTTTGTCAGTAAGTTTCTTACCAGTCAATTCGATTTTAGAAGCGTTGATGATGATTACATGATCACCTGTGTCAACGTGTGGTGTGAAAGTTGGTTTGTGTTTACCACGTAAGATAGCTGCTACTTCGCTGGAAAGGCGACCAAGAGTCTTGCCTTCTGCGTCAACAACGTACCACTTACGTTCGATTTCATTAGCTTTTGCCATATATGTCGTACGCATGAGATACCCTCCTAATATTTATCATTCATATTTCATTAAAGTTCCGATAGTATTTATCTTTAATCACAATAAGTTTCCGGGGCTTATCGTGGGGTTAATAACATACCATATGTTATAATATCTTTTTCCCACTTATATGTCAAGGGAATGTTACACCTGGATTAGTTGTTTTAGAAAAAAAAAGTGGAAGCGCCCATTTAGCTCCGACAGGCAAATGTTCCGAAGAGAAAAAAAGGCGGTTTTCCTTTTATTCTCTTCGGGTTATTTGACCCCGAGGAGCTGGGTTACGTTCCAGTGGGTACGTAACCTCGGGCGCTGGAGCTGGATTCAGACTCACAACCTATTAGATCTTATTATCAGTTCAAGATTTGCAATCGTCCTTCTCTTCCTATAAGGCAATGAACTGAATTATTTTATCAGTTTCCTAATAAAACACTTTCCAAAGATACAACCCTTGGGGAGCGGCCGTTTTGCCTGCAGCGCTCCTGTCTTTCGCCTCCAGCATGCCCTTGATTTCCTGTGAAGAGTACTTGCCCCTGCCGACTTCCAAAAGGGTTCCAGAGAGAATCCTGACCATATTATACAGAAAACCATTCCCGATATACGAAAAGGTAATTTCTTCTTCATTTTCTTCTATTTCGATAGAGTGAATTGTCCTGACCTTATCCTCTACCTCAGTTTTTGCCGAACAGAAACTTGTAAAATCATGTTCTCCTATCAAATACACTGCTGCCCTTCTCATTTCTTCCACCTTTAATTGATATGGATAATGCAAAGCGAAGTCCCTTTTAAAAGGGTCGGCAGTTTTGGTTCGATAAACCAAGTAGCGGTATTCTTTCTTCACTGCTGAAAAACGTGCATGGAATTCATCCTCAACCTCTTCTGCAGAGGTGACAACAATTTCTTGAGGCAGGTTGCTGTTCAGGACCGTCGGCCATTTCTCCCCGGGAATGGAAAGCCCTGTATCAAAATGAAAGACCTGGCCCTTTGCATGGACCCCTGCATCCGTCCTGCCGGAAGCTGTAATCTTTACTTCCTGGCCCTTATGGATAGTACGGAGGGCTTTTTCAATTTCCAGTTGGACCGTCCGCTTGCCGGGCTGAACCTGATAACCTGCAAACGGTGAGCCATCGTATGCCACTGTACACTTTATTCGCTGCATAAAAACACTCCTATTACCCTCTTAGTACAATCAGGACAGCTGCCAGGATGACAAGGGAGCCTAGAACGGCCGTGTCTATTCCTGTCCAGCGCAGAACCCTGTACTTCGTCCTGCCCTCACCGCCTTTATAGCCTCTTGCTTCCATAGCCGTCGCCAGATCTTCCGCCCGCTTGAAGGCACTGACAAACAAGGGAATCAACAGAGGAACAATGGACTTGACCCTCTCTTTTATCGGCCCTGAAGCCAGCTCTGCGCCCCTGGCTGTCTGTGCTTTAATGATTTTGTCTGTTTCCTCCATCAAGGTAGGGATGAATCTTAGCGAGATGCTCATCATTAGGGCCATCTCGTGGACTGGAAATTTCACCTTTTTTAATGGATCCAGGAGGGTCTCCAGTCCATCCGTAATGGCAATAGGCGAAGTTGTCAGGGTGAGCAGTGTCGTCACAATAATAAGGTAAGTGAAGCGCAATGAAATGAAAATTGCCTGCCTGAGGCCTTCTTCATAAATTTTCACGAAACCGATGTTCACCAGTACTTCTCCCTCTTTAGTGAAAAAGATATGAAGCAGGAAGGTGAACAGAACAAGCCACATGACGGGCTTCAGTCCTCCGAGCAGGAACTTTAACGGGACCTTTACAGAAAGCATTGCGGTCAGGGTGAATCCCCCAAGCACCGCATAGGTCACAGCATTATTTGCGAGAAAGACAATACATATGAATGCAAAAACAAACATCAGCTTAGAGCGCGGGTCCATTCTGTGAACAAAAGAATCACTCGGTATATAACGCCCGAATATCATTTTATCCATCATGACTGTCCACCCCGCTCTGTATAGGCCTTTATCTCATCCGCCAGTTCTTCGATTGTAAGGCATGTCCTGCTGAACTTATGTCCTAACTGTTGCTCCAGGCTGTATTGGAACTTGACTGCCTCCGGTACATCCAGTCCCAGCGTGAAAAGCCATTCTGGTTTAGAGAAGATTTCTTGCGGAGATCCCTTACCGACAAGCTTTCCTTTCTGCATGATGACAAGTTCATCCGCATATCGTGCAGCGTCTTCCATACTGTGTGTTACAAGCACCGTTGTCAGTTCTTTATCCTGGTGGATCTTCTGAAACATATCCATGATCTCCGTTCTTCCCCTTGGATCCAGCCCCGCTGTCGGCTCATCCAGAACCAATACATCCGGCTCCATGGCCAGTACTCCTGCAATGGCCACCCTTCTCTTTTGCCCGCCTGACAAATCAAATGGGGAACGATCGAGGATGTCCTCATTCAGGCCAACTGTCACCATTAATTTCCTTGCCCTTCTTTCAGCCTCTTCCTCTGAAACGCCAAAATTGAGAGGGCCATAGCAGATATCTTTTAATACCGTTTCCTCAAATAATTGATGCTCAGGAAATTGAAAGACGATGCCGACACGTTTCCTGATCGGCTTCAACTTTTTATTTTTCTTTTTTGGAGTAATTTCATATTCGCCTATAACCACTTTGCCTGATGTTGGTTTCAATAACGCATTCAAGTGCTGTAGGAGAGTCGATTTTCCTGAACCCGTATGACCTATGATAGCTGTATACTTTTTTGAAGGCAGGAGGAGGTTAAGGTCCTCTAGTGCCAGCTTTTCAAAGGGAGTTCCTGCGGAATAGCGGTATTCTACTTTTTCGAGTGATATGTCCATATGTCTCTCACCAATTCTTCTTGTGTTAGGTAGGTTTCTGAAAGGGAAATTCCACGGCCTCTTAACGCTTTTGCCATTCTGCCGGGAAACGGGATACCCAGCCCCAATGCTGTCAGTTCTTCGTCCAATTTAAAAATGTCAAAGGGAGTGCCTTCTTTGTATACCTCTCCTCTATTTAAAACGAGCATTCTGTCAGCCTTTGCTGCTTCTTCCAAATCATGTGTAATCGAAATGACTGTCAAGTTACTGCTTTCTTTCAAATCCCGTATGGTAGCAAGGACTTCCTGCCTGCCTTTCGGGTCCAGCATGGAGGTCGCCTCATCCAATATAATAATATTCGGCCTTAAAGCCACAACACCGGCGATAGCTACACGCTGCTTCTGTCCTCCTGACAGGTGGTGAGGTTCTTGATTAAGAAAATCACCCATATTGACCAGCCTAAGCGCTCCTTTGACTCTTTCCGCCATTAGGTCCTGGGCGATGCCGTGATTTTCTAAACCAAAAGCCACATCATCTTCAACCGTTGTTCCGACAAACTGATTATCAGGGTTTTGAAATACCATCCCGATTTTCGATCTGACATCCCATACACTTTCTTCTGTTAAAGAAATCCCATCAACCGTTACCGTTCCTGTTTCAGGAAACAGCAGTCCATTCAGCATTTTAGCCAATGTAGACTTGCCAGATCCGTTATGCCCGACAATCGCCAGCCATTCAGAATTATAGACCTTCAGTGAAATATCATTCAATGCATAGGTTTCCTGCTCGTTATATCGGTAACTTACATTTTCTATGGAAATAAGTTCTTTCATCATAGTCCTCCTCTCATCTCTTCTATACTCGATCTGTTCTCTTCTATTTTTTAATCAAATGGGAATGCTATGGTTGCAAGGTGATTTCCGCTGCAGGCGCTCAACTCCGCGGGGCGCGCGTTGAGCCTCCTCGGCTTCGCCTGTGGGGTCTCACCTGTCGCGCTAATCCCGCAGGAGTTGCCCACCTTCCGCTCCAATCGAATCGTATAGAGAGGATATAAGGAGTAAAAATATGTTGAAGCGGTAAAATCCCTTACAAACAAATTTGTTTCTTTTCTAACAGAAAATTAAAAATGACACTATACTATAAAAAAGTCCCGAATACAAAAAAAAGCCTGCACCTCGTTCCATAGACAGCGGCTGCTGCCTTGTTCACTGTATGAACGGACTTCTATCAGGATAGAAGTTGGAAGAGGTGCATGAGCTAGACGGGTCATTTCTGGGAATGCCCATCGTAACGCTCTGCTTTTTGTGTATTGACCAAGGTGTAAACAAAAAGGGCATAGAAGCAGTTAACAAAATAACTGTCCTGCCCTCGTTGTGTATGAATGAAATTATACTAGCTCAATGATAACCATTGGAGCACCGTCACCGCGACGAGGTCCAAGCTTCATGATACGAGTGTATCCGCCTTGACGCTCTGTATAACGGCCAGCGATATCAGAGAACAACTTTTGGATTGCATCCTGGTTCTCTTCAGCATTCGCAACTTCATGACGGATGAAGCTTGATGCTTGACGACGTGCATGCAAGTCACCACGTTTTCCTAATGTGATCATTTTCTCAACAACTGAGCGAAGTTCTTTTGCACGAGCTTCTGTTGTTTCGATGCGTTCGTTGATGATTAGGTCAGTAGCTAAATCGCGAAGCATTGCTTTACGTTGAGCGCTAGTACGTCCTAACTTTCTGTATGCCATTTAAGATTCCCTCCTTTGTTAGATCGTTAAATAACGTGTTGCTTAACTCAGTCGTCCTTGCGTAAACCTAAGCCAAGATCTTCAAGCTTAACTTTAACTTCTTCCAAGGATTTACGTCCCAAGTTACGAACTTTCATCATATCTTCTTCAGTCTTGTTGGCAAGTTCCTGAACAGTGTTGATTCCAGCGCGTTTTAAGCAGTTATATGAACGAACAGATAGATCAAGTTCTTCAATGGTCATTTCAAGAACTTTCTCTTTTTGATCTTCTTCTTTTTCTACCATGATTTCAGCATTCTGAGCTTCGTCAGTGAGACCGACAAAAATATTTAGATGCTCATTTAGAATCTTAGCACCAAGAGAAATAGCTTCTTTCGGGCCAATGCTTCCGTCAGTCCAAACATCAAGAGAAAGCTTATCGAAGTTAGTCAACTGACCAACACGAGTGTTTTCCACTTGATAGTTAACGCGTGAAACTGGAGTGTAAATAGAGTCGATTGGGATCACGCCGATTGGCAGGTCCTCACGTTTGTTTTGATCAGCAGGTGTATATCCTCGACCTCGTTGAGCTGTCAGACGCATACGGAAGTTGCTGTTAGCAGACAATGTAGCAATGTGCAGATCAGGGTTAAGAACTTCTACATCGCTATCGTGAGTAATATCAGCAGCTGTTACTACTCCTTCACCATTCACGTCAATTTCAAGCGTTTTCTCTTCATCAGAATAAATCTTCAGAGCAAGCTTTTTGATATTCATGATGATTGTCGTTACATCTTCCACGACACCTTCAATTGTTGAAAATTCATGCAGTACTCCATCGATTTGGATGGACGTTACAGCAGCACCAGGGAGTGAGGACAATAGGATACGACGTAAGGAGTTACCCAAAGTTGTACCATACCCACGCTCAAGTGGTTCTACGACGAATTTTCCAAATGCGGCATCATCGCTGATCTCAACCGTTTCAATTTTTGGTTTCTCAATTTCGATCATTAATATTTACCCTCCTTCAAAACGTCGAAATCCCGGCTTAGGCTACACCGAAATTTCCCATGTTTACGTTCCCGATTGTATACCAACAACTGGTTTAACCCTCTCCATGAACGTATCATTTTATCATATCCATTATTGACAGGGATACGAATTTTATACAGAGAAATTAAACACGGCGACGTTTTGGTGGACGACATCCATTATGAGGAACTGGAGTAACGTCTCTGATTGCAGTAACTTCAAGTCCAGCAGCTTGAAGAGCACGGATTGCTGCTTCACGGCCTGCACCAGGTCCTTTAACTGTTACTTCAAGAGTTTTTAGTCCATGTTCCTGGGATGCTTTTGCAGCAGTTTCAGCAGCCATTTGTGCAGCGAAAGGAGTGGATTTACGAGAACCTTTGAATCCTAAAGAACCTGCACTTGACCATGCTACAGCATTACCATGAACGTCTGTAATCATAACGATTGTATTGTTGAATGTAGAACGAATGTGTGCAATACCAGATTCGATATTCTTTTTCACACGACGCTTACGAGTGTTAGTTTTACGTGCCATTTTAAGATGTAACCTCCTTTACCTATTATTTTTTCTTGTTCGCTACAGTCTTACGAGGACCTTTACGAGTACGAGCGTTGTTTTTAGTATTTTGACCGCGAACCGGTAAGCCTCTGCGGTGGCGAAGACCACGGTAAGAACCGATTTCCATTAGACGTTTGATGTTAAGGGAGATTTCACGACGAAGGTCTCCTTCAACTTTCAATTTGTCAACGATGTCACGGATTTTACCAAGCTCATCATCAGTTAGATCGCGAACGCGAGTGTCTTCAGAAACACCTGCTTCTGCAAGGATCTTTTGAGCTGTATTTTTACCAATACCATAAATGTATGTTAGTGAAATGACAATACGTTTGTCACGTGGGATATCAACACCAGCAATACGTGCCATAGTAAGCGCGCACCTCCTTCTTTATTAGCCTTGTTTTTGTTTGTGTTTAGGGTTTTCACAGATAACCATTACTTTACCGCGACGGCGAATAACTTTACATTTTTCGCAGATCGGTTTTACAGATGGTCTGACTTTCATCTTATTCTAACCTCCTTGAGAGTACGGAGTGCAATAGATTATTTATAACGATAAGTGACTCTTCCGCGAGTCAGGTCATATGGAGATAGTTCCACAGTAACTTTGTCCCCTGGCAGGATTCGGATGAAGTGCATACGAATTTTACCAGATACGTGGGCAAGTACAGTATGACCATTTTCTAATTCTACCTTAAACATAGCGTTAGGCAAAGTTTCTACGACTGTGCCTTCCACTTCAATTACATCATCTTTCGCCATCGAATTCGTCTCCCTTCTTAACATCATCTAAGACTTCGTTCAAAAACTTCGTTAGAGCGTAACGCAGTTTTCCATTTGTCACTCGCCCAGTTTCTACTAAACTGTTCTGAACTTCCGGAGAAATATAATTGTGAAAATAGAGATGTTGAATGTTTTTTTTCTTAGGACGATCAAACTTTCGTTTATCTCCATCGGCAATTAACACAAACCGTTCATCCACTTGCTGGATAATAACCGAGTACTGCCCGGCATCTCTTCCTTTTTTGGTTGAAACGATTTGTCCTATACACGGAGTCGTATCGGACTCGATCAATCAGATCACCTTCACTTAGGCTTTCGTTAAAATCTCGTAACCTTCTTCTGTAATCGCAATTGTGTGTTCAAAGTGCGCACACATTTTACCATCAACTGTAACCACTGTCCAGTTATCAGCCAATGTTCTTACATAACGACTGCCTGCATTCACCATAGGTTCAATAGCAAGTACCATACCAGGTTTTAGGCGCGGACCTCTGTTAGGAGGACCATAATGAGGAATTTGCGGGTCCTCATGTAAGTCTTGACCAACACCGTGCCCGACATACTCACGAACAATGGAAAACCCTTCTGCTTCAACATAAGTCTGAATCGAATGAGAGATGTTCGATAGACGTTCACCTGGTTTTGCTTCTTTCAAGCCAAGATATAATGATTCCTCAGTTACATCCAGCAGTCTTTGAGTTTCGTCATCTATAGTTCCAACAGGATAAGTCCAAGCTGAATCACCATGGTAACCCATATATTTCGCACCGATATCGATGCTGATTATATCTCCGTTTTGCAACGTGCGGTCACCGGGAATTCCATGGACTAACTCATCGTTTACGGAAGCACAAATGCTGCCACGAAACCCATTATAACCTTTAAAAGAAGGAATTGCACCATTTTGACTTATGAATTTTTCTGCAATTGAATCCAATTCACCAGTCGTTATTCCCGGGGCAATATGCTTTTGCAATTCCTTGTGAGTGAGTGCGACAATCTTACCTGCTTCACGCATGATGTCTATCTCACGAGGAGTTTTACAAATGATCATTAGCGGGAGCTCCCGATAAGGTCGTCGATCTCAGAGAATACCTCGTTGATATCTCTCTGGCCGTCGATATTTACTAGGTAGCCTTTATCCTGATAGAAATCAAGAAGAGGCTGAGTTTGTTTGATATTGACATCCAAGCGGTTCTGGACCGTTTCTTCATTATCATCAGCACGCTGATAAAGTTCTCCGCCGCAGCGGTCACAAACGCCATCTTCACTTGGAGGATTGAACACAAGGTGATAAGTCGCACCACAGTTTTTGCAGATGCGGCGGCCTGTCAGGCGCTCCATCAAGACTTCTTTATCTACCTGGATGTTAATCACATAATCAATTTTCTTGCCAAGGTTATCAAGGATGTTTTCAAGAGCGTCTGCCTGGGCAACCGTTCTTGGGAAACCGTCCAACAGGAATCCTTTATGAGCATCTTCTTTGCTTAGACGCTCCTGAACGATACCGATCGTCACTTCGTCCGGTACCAGTTCACCTTTATCAATAAAGGATTTTGCTTTCAAGCCTAGTTCCGTTTCCTCTTTCATAGCGGCGCGGAACATATCGCCAGTCGAGATATGTGGAATTCCATATTTCTCGACGATTCTTTCAGCCTGAGTACCTTTACCAGCACCTGGCAAGCCCATTAATACTATATTCACTCGAATTCCACCTCAGTCTCTATTAGGGTTTCAGGGAACCAGAGTCCCCAAAACCTTTTATTATTTAATGAAGCCTTTATAGTGGCGTTTCACCAACTGAGCTTCCAGCCCTTTCATCGTTTCGAGTGCAACACCCACAACGATCAGCAAGCTTGTTCCTCCAATTTGAGCTGCAGGAGGTAACCCTGCAAACTTAATGAAGAAAACAGGAAGAATGGAAATGACAGCTAAGAATATCGCTCCGACAAAAGTCAGACGATATAATACCCTTGTCAAATACTCTTGAGTGTTTTTACCTGGGCGTATTCCCGGAATGTAACCACCTTGCTTCTTCAAGTTCTCTGACATTTGCTCAGGGTTAACTTGAATGAAAGCATAAAAGTACGTAAATGCGATGATTAACGCAACATAGATGATCATTCCGATCGGCTGAGTATAATCAAATACATATTGAATCGTACTTGTTACATCATTCGTACCAAAGAACGATGCGATGGTTTGCGGTGTAATAATGAAGGAAATCGCGAAGATTACCGGAATTACACCTGCAGCATTAACTTTCAATGGCAAGTGAGTGTTCTGTCCGGCCGCACTGCTTCCCACCAAACGCTTAGCGTATTGAATAGGAATCTTCCTAAGTGCCTGCTGAATGAAGATAACACCGACTACGATAGCCACGATTGCTAATAAGATCAATAATGTCACAACAATACGAAGGAACAACTGTTCACCAGCGCCCTCAAGCTGTGAAGCATAATATTGGTTTACTGCATTAGGGATAGCTGCTACGATACCTGCGAAAATCAAGATCGAAATACCGTTTCCAACACCTTTGGCAGTGATTTGTTCACCTAACCACAATAAGAACGCCGTACCGGCAGTTAAAATTAATGCAATTAACAGGTACGTCGCAACGCTTGGGTTCGGGATTAAGAATCCACCGTATAATTGGTTGAATCCGTATGACATACCCAGTGCCTGGATAAAACCTAATACGATAGTGAAATAGCGGGTAAACTGAGCTAATTTACGGCGGCCAACATCCCCCTGCTTGGACCATTCCGTAAATTTAGGCACAACATCCATCTGCAGAAGCTGCACAATGATAGATGCTGTGATATACGGCATGATCCCCATAGCAAAGATCGAGAAGTTTTGTAGCGCTCCTCCGCCGAATGTATTTAGGAAGCCGATCAACCCGGCCTGTTCTTGCATTTTCAGTACTTCTGCGTCCACACTTGGTACTGGAATAAAAGTACCTAAGCGAAAGACTACTAACATAAGTAGGGTGAAAATAATTTTGTTTCTTATATCACCCACGCGCATAAAATTGGAGATTGTCTGAAACATTAAATCACCTCAGTTTTACCGCCAGCAGCTTCGATTGCTTCTTTAGCAGTAGATGAGAATTTGTTTGCTTTTACTGTAAGCTTTTTCTCAATATTACCTTTACCAAGAATCTTGATTCCAGCTTTTTCGCTGCTTACTACACCAGTCTCGATTAGAAGCTCAGGTGTAACTTCAGTTCCATCTTCAAAGCGATTTAATGCGTCAAGGTTAACGATTGCGTACTCTTTGCGGTTGATGTTTGTGAAACCGCGCTTAGGAAGACGTTGGAATAGAGGTGTTTGACCACCTTCGAAACCAGGACGAGTTCCGCCGCCAGAACGGGCGTTTTGACCTTTATGACCTTTTCCGGATGTTTTACCATTACCGGAACCGATACCACGGCCTACACGATTGCGCTCTTTGCGAGAACCTTTTGCAGGTTTTAATTCATGTAATTTCATGTCGGCACCTCCTTATTTACAAAGAATCTAATTAAGCTTCTTTAACCGTGACTAAGTGAGCAACCTTATTGATCATACCGCGGATAGCGGCATTATCTTGTTGTTCAACTGTTTGATGAAGCTTACGTAAGCCTAGAGCCTTTACTGTTTCGCGTTGATCTTTCGGACGACCAATCACACTGCGAGTGAGGGTAATTTCTAGTTTGTTTGCCATCGTTATCCCTCCTTATCCTAACAGTTCTTCTACTGATTTACCACGTAATTTAGCTACGTCCTCAGCACGTTTTAGTTCTTTTAATCCAGCAATTGTAGCACGGATCATGTTGATCGGAGTGTTGGACCCCAGTGATTTAGACAGGATATCCTGTACACCAGCAAGTTCAAGTACCGCACGGACTGGACCACCAGCGATGATTCCTGTACCGGCAGAAGCAGGCTTGATAAGGATCTCACCAGCACCAAAACGACCGATTACTTGGTGAGGAGTCGTTCCACCTACCATAGGTACTTCAACAAGATTTTTCTTCGCATCTTCAATCGCTTTGCGGATAGCATCCGGCACCTCTTGAGCTTTACCAGTACCGAAACCTACGTGACCGTTCTTATCTCCAACTACTACAAGAGCAGCGAAGCGGAAACGACGTCCACCTTTAACTACCTTCGCAACACGGTTGATCGTTACTACGCGTTCTTCTAGTTCTAGTTTGTTTGGATCAATACGACGCATCTATATGTCCCTCCTTTTTTATTAAAATTCTAAGCCGTTTTCACGAGCTGCATCTGCTAATGCTTTTACGCGACCGTGATATAGGTAACCCCCACGGTCAAATACTACAGATTTCAAACCTTTTTCAGTTGCACGTTTGGCAATTAGTTCACCGACTTGAGCTGCAGCATCTACATTACCAGTAGAATCAAGGTTGATTTCTTTATCTACAGTAGAAGCACTTGCCAAAGTTACACCATTTACATCATCGATCAATTGAGCGTAGATGTTTTTATTTGAGCGATATACGTTTAGACGAGGACGTTGTTCAGTACCTGTGATCTTTGAACGTACACGTGCGTGTCTTTTCTTACGCGTTTTGTTTTTAGATGGCTTAGTGATCATTAAGGTCACTCCTTTCTACTGCCTAAGCGGCATTATTTACCTGTTTTACCTTCTTTACGGCGTACGTATTCGCCTTCGTAACGGATACCTTTACCTTTGTAAGGCTCAGGAGGACGTACAGCGCGAATGTTGGAAGCAATTGCACCAACGCGCTCTTTGTCGATACCCTTGATTGAAATTTTTGTGTTAGCAGGAACTTCGATTTCGATACCAGCTTCTGGTTCGAATTCAACCGGGTGAGAGTAACCAACGTTCAATACAAGTTTCGTTCCTTGTTTTTGAGCACGGTAACCTACACCGATAAGTTCAAGATTTCTTTCAAATCCTTTAGAAACACCTTCAACCATGTTTGCGATCAAAGCGCGAGTCGTTCCATGTAAAGCACGATGCTCTTTTGATTCAGAAGGACGAGTGATGTTTACTACGTTCTCTTGGATTTCTACATTAATATCCGGGCTGAATGTACGAGACAATTCACCTTTAGGACCTTTTACAGTTACTTTATTGGCATCAGTAGTAATTGTAACGCCTGCTGGCACCTCGATAGGTTTTTTACCTACACGTGACATACTGTTGCACCTCCATTCATTTCAAAAAATATTACCAAACGTATCCTAGTACTTCTCCACCGACTTGCTTAGCGCGAGCTTCTTTGTCAGTCAACACTCCTTGAGAAGTTGAAACAAGAGCTACACCTAGACCGTTAAGTACTTTAGGAACTTCATTAGCTTTCGCATATACGCGTAGACCTGGTTTAGAAATACGCTTTAATCCAGTGATTACACGTTCGTTGTTAGAACCGTATTTCAAGAAAATGCGGATAACACCTTGCTTGTTATCTTCTACAAATTCCACGTCACGCACGAAACCTTCACGTTTAAGGATTTCAGCGATTTCTTTTTTGATGTTAGAAGCAGGTATTTCTAGCTTCTCGTGACGTACCATGTTCGCATTACGGATGCGAGTAAGCATATCTGCAATTGGATCTGTCAATGTCATAATAATTTACCTCCTTCCCAATATAGGGTTTTACCAGCTAGCTTTTTTAACGCCAGGAATTTGACCCTTGTATGCAAGTTCACGGAAACAGATACGGCAAAGTTTGAATTTGCGGATTACTGAATGTGGACGGCCACAACGCTCACAGCGAGTGTATCCTTGAACTTTGTACTTAGGTTCACGTTTTTGTTTTGCGATCATTGATTTTTTAGCCACATTTTCGCCTCCCTTATTTAGAGATTACTTTTGAAATGGCATTCCGAATTGAGTCAATAACTCACGTGATTCTTCATCAGAGTTTGCAGTAGTTACGATGACGATATCCATTCCGCGTACTTTGGAAACTTTATCATAATCGATCTCTGGGAAGATCAGCTGCTCTTTTACACCAAGAGTGTAGTTACCGCGACCATCGAATGCTTTTTTAGAAATACCGCGGAAGTCACGTACACGTGGTAGAGATACAGAGATTAATTTATCTAGGAACTCATACATGCGCTCGCCGCGAAGTGTTACTTTCGCACCGATAGGCATACCTTCACGAAGACGGAAACCTGCGATAGATTTTTTTGCTTTAGTTACAACTGGTTTTTGACCAGTGATTAGTGTTAATTCTTCTACAGCTGTGTCCAATGCTTTTGCATTTTGAACAGCATCGCCGACACCCATGTTAACTACGATCTTTTCGATCTTAGGTACCTGCATAACTGATTTATAGTTGAATTTGCTCATTAGAGCTGGAGTAATTTCGTCATTAAATTTTGCTTTTAGGCGGTTCATTTGAGTACCTCCCTTCTACTTTGAACTATTTATCTAGAACTTCACCAGATTTTTTTGCTACACGTACATTTTTACCATCAACCTTCTTGAATCCTACACGAGTTGGTTCGTTCGTTTTAGGGTCAAGCAGCATTACATTCGATACATGAACAGGTGCCTCTTGGCTGATGATTCCACCTTGTGGATTCGCTTGAGAAGGCTTTGAATGTTTTTTGATAACATTGATTCCTTCTACAATCACACGGTCTTTCTTAGGCAGCGCTGATAACACAACACCAGTTTTGCCTTTGTCTTTACCTGTGATAACCATTACTTTATCGCCTTTTTTAACATGCATTAGTCGCACCTCCTCTTAACGCACAATAGGTTCTATTAAAGAACTTCTGGAGCTAATGATACAATTTTCATGAAGTTGTTTTCGCGCAATTCACGTGCTACAGGTCCGAAGATACGAGTACCACGCGGTCCTTTATCATCACGGATGATTACACATGCGTTTTCGTCAAACTTAATGTAAGTTCCGTCTGTACGGCGGACACCGCTCTTAGTACGAACAACAACAGCTTTTACTACGTCGCCTTTTTTAACAACGCCACCTGGTGTTGCTTGTTTTACTGTACATACGATTACATCACCGATATTAGCTGTCTTACGGCCAGATCCGCCTAGGACTTTAATAGTCAAAACTTCACGAGCACCAGAGTTGTCGGCAACTTTCAAACGAGATTCTTGTTGAATCATCTAGGTAACCTCCCTTCGGAAAACAAATATCCGAACATTTATTAGATAATTACTGCTTTTTCTACTACTTCTACTAAACGGAAGCGTTTTGTAGCTGAAAGCGGGCGAGTTTCCATGATACGTACGATATCGCCAGTTTTAGCTTCATTTTGCTCATCATGCGCTTTGAACTTTTTAGAGTATTTTACGCGTTTGCCGTATAGTGAATGTTTTTTGTAAGTTTCAACTAGAACTGTAACTGTTTTATCCATTTTGTCGGAAACAACACGTCCAGTGTAAACCTTACGTTGGTTGCGTTCACTCATTCTGCAAACCTCCTCTCATTTATCGATTGTTAACGCCGATCTCTCTTTCATGGATTACAGTTTTCATACGAGCGATCGCTTTGCGTACTTCGCGAATGCGGGCAGTGTTTTCAAGCTGTCCTGTCGCAAGCTGGAAGCGAAGGTTAAATAGTTCTTCTTTTAAAGATTTTACTTTTTGATCAATTTCGGCAGTGGTTAGGTCACGGATTTCATTAGTTTTCATTTGATTCACCACCAATTTCTTCACGTTTCACAAACTTAGTTTTAACAGGAAGTTTGTGTGATGCAAGACGAAGTGCTTCACGAGCAACCTCTTCAGATACACCTGCAATTTCGAACATGATCTTTCCAGGTTTAACAACTGCTACCCAACCTTCAGGAGCACCTTTACCGGAACCCATTCGGACTTCTAGAGGTTTTGCAGTGTAAGGCTTATGAGGGAAAATTTTAATCCACACTTTACCGCCACGTTTCATGTAACGAGTCATAGCAATACGTGCAGCTTCAATTTGACGGTTAGTGATCCAAGAAGCTTCTACAGCTTGAAGGCCGTATTCACCGAATGCAACCTCTTGACCGCCTTTTGCGCGACCACGCATTTTACCACGATGTTCACGACGATACTTAACGCGTTTAGGTAATAACATAATTATTTTCCTCCTTCCTCAGATTTCTTCTTAGCAGGAAGGACCTCTCCACGATAGATCCATACTTTAACACCAAGCTTACCGTAAGTTGTGTCAGCTTCAGCATGAGCATAATCAATGTCAGCGCGAAGTGTATGAAGTGGAACTGTTCCTTCGCTGTAATGTTCAGCACGAGCGATATCCGCACCGCCAAGACGGCCAGATACTTGAGTTTTGATACCTTTAGCTCCTGCGCGCATTGCACGTTGGATAGTTTGTTTTTGAGCACGACGGAAAGATACACGGTTTTCTAATTGACGAGCGATATTCTCTGCAACTAGTTTCGCGTCTAGATCTGCTCTCTTGATTTCAACGATATTGATGTGTACACGCTTAGAAGTAAGCTCGTTCAAAGCTTTACGTAAAGCTTCAACCTCTGTACCACCTTTACCGATAACCATACCAGGTTTTGCTGTATGAATTGTAATGTTGATGCGGTTTGCCGCACGCTCGATTTCTACTTTAGAAACAGAAGCGTCAACTAGGCGTTTCGCGATATATTCACGTACTTTAAGGTCTTCGTGCAGAAGATTGGCATAATCTTTATCAGCGTACCATTTTGATTCCCAATCACGAATAACTCCTACACGCAGTCCGACTGGATGTACTTTTTGACCCACGAATTATCCCTCCTTCTTTTCTGATACCACGATTGTGATGTGGCTTGTGCGTTTGTTGATTTGGCTTGCGCGTCCCATCGCACGAGGGCGGAAGCGTTTCATTGTTGGACCTTCGTTAACAAAGGCATCAGAGATGACTAAGTTGTTCACGTCCATGTCATAGTTATGTTCTGCGTTAGCGATAGCTGATTTTAATACTTTCTCTACTACTGGAGAAGCAGCTTTAGGAGTAAGATTTAAAATCGCTACAGCTTCACCTACTTGCTTACCTCGGATTAGATCAACCACTAAACGTACCTTACGAGGAGCAATACGAACTGTTTTAGCGACAGCTTTAGCTTGCATTAGGATACCCTCCTCTCAATTAGCGTCTTGTTTTCTTGTCATCATTTCCATGACCTTTGTAAGAACGAGATGGTGCAAATTCACCAAGCTTGTGTCCTACCATATCTTCTGTAACGTATACTGGCACATGTTTACGACCATCATAAACTGCGATTGTATGACCGATGAAATTCGGGAAGATTGTTGAACGGCGAGACCAAGTTTTAACAACTTGCTTCTTGTCGCCTTCGTTCAATTTCTCGATTTTGTCCATCAAATGATCATCAACAAAAGGTCCCTTTTTTAAGCTACGACCCATGTTTGAACCTCCCTTCGTGATTGTTCTACGGCTCTTTGTATGAACCGTAGTTCAATCCCGTTATTTTTTGCGACGGCGCACAATAAATTTGTCAGATTTGCTCTTCTTCTTACGAGTCTTGAATCCAAGAGTTGGTTTACCCCATGGAGACATTGGAGATTTACGTCCGATAGGAGCGCGTCCTTCACCACCACCGTGTGGGTGATCGTTAGGGTTCATTACAGATCCACGTACAGTTGGGCGCTTGCCTAACCAGCGAGAACGACCTGCTTTACCGATGTTGATCAGTTCGTGTTGTTCGTTACCAACTTGACCTACAGTCGCGCGGCAAGTTGAAAGGATCATGCGAACCTCACCAGAGTTTAAACGTACAAGTACGTATTTACCTTCTTTACCAAGAACCTGTGCAGATGTACCAGCAGAACGAACCAATTGTCCGCCTTTACCTGGTTTTAGTTCGATGTTATGAACTACAGTACCTACAGGGATGTTGATAAGTGGTAAAGTGTTACCTACTTTGATATCTGCTTCAGGACCAGACATTACTTCCATACCTACTTGAAGTGTCTTAGGTGCTAGGATGTAACGCTTTTCTCCATCTACATAGTTGATTAACGCAATGTTTGCTGAGCGGTTAGGATCATATTCAATTGTAGCAACGCGTCCTGGTATACCATCTTTATCACGTTTGAAATCGATGATACGGTATTGACGCTTATGACCGCCGCCTTGATGACGAACTGTTAACTTACCTTGGTTGTTACGGCCGCCTTTTTTGTGTAAAGGCGCTAGCAATGACTTTTCCGGTTTGTCAGTAGTGATCTCTGCAAAATCAGATGAAGTCATACCGCGACGACCATTAGAGGTTGGTTTATACTTTTTAATCGCCATGTTTTTTCCCTCCTCTTCTAATTTTTAATATTAAACTTCAAAGAATTCGATTTCTTTGCTTTCAGCTGTAAGAGTAACGACTGCTTTACGACGTTTGTTCGTATAACCAGCATGACGTCCCATACGCTTGAATTTACCTTTGTAATTCATAACGTTCACTTTTGCAACTTTAACGCCGAAGATTTCTTCAACTGCATCTTTAACTTGAGTTTTGTTCGCTCTAGTGTCGACTTCAAAAGTGTATTTTTTATCAGCCATAAGATCAGTTGAAAGTTCTGTAATTACGGGGCGCTTAATGATATCGCGTGCATCCATTATGCAAGCACCTCCTCTACTTTTTCAACTGCTGCTTTAGTGATAATTAGTTTATCATGAGCAACAACGTCCAGTACGCTGATTCCGTTAGCTGCAACAACTGTTACACCAGGAATGTTACGTGCTGATAGTGCTACGTTATCTTCAGAACCTTCTGTAACCACTAGTGTTTTAGAGTTAACTGAAAGGTTTTTCAATACGTTAGCGAATTCTTTTGTTTTTGGAGCATCAAAAACAAGAGATTCTAGTACAAGAATGTTCTCTTCAACTACCTTAGTAGAAAGAGCAGATTTGATAGCTAAGCGACGAACTTTCTTAGGAAGTTTGTAGCTGTAGCTGCGTGGAACCGGTCCAAATACAGTACCACCGCCGCGCCATTGTGGAGATCTGATCGATCCTTGACGTGCACGTCCAGTACCTTTTTGACGCCATGGTTTACGTCCACCGCCTCTTACTTCAGAACGGCCTTTTACTTTGCTTGTACCTTGACGCTGAGATGCTCTTTGCATGATAACAGCTTCATAAAGTACGTTTTGATTTGGTTCGATACCAAATACTGAATCATTAAGTTCTACATCACCAACTTGTGATCCGCTTTGGTTAAATAATGCTACTTTCGGCATTCGTGTTTCCTCCTTTCCGAGAAAGTTTTATTATTTTGCTTTTACGCCTGTTTTGACTTTAAGCATTGCTTTTTTAGGTCCAGGAACATTTCCTTTTACTAACAGCAAGTTACGCTCTGCGTCAACTTTGACGATTTCAAGGTTTTGGATAGTGATTTGCTCTCCACCCATGCGTCCAGGTAGTAATTTACCTTTGAATACACGGTTTGGATCAACTGGTCCCATTGAACCAGGACGACGATGATAACGAGAACCGTGGGACATTGGTCCGCGGGATTGGTTATGACGCTTGATAGCACCTTGGAAACCTTTACCCTTTGAAATTCCTGTTACATCTACGATATCGCCTTCAGCGAAAATTTCTACTTTGACTTCTTGACCTACTTCATATTCTGAAGAGTTTACTCCGCGGAATTCACGGATGAAGCGCTTAGGAGCAGTTTCTGCTTTAGCAACGTGTCCTTTTTCTGGTTTGTTAGAAAGCTTGTCACGTTTGTCTTCAAAACCGATTTGGATAGCTTCGTAGCCATCAACTTCAACAGTTTTCTTTTGAAGAACAACGTTTCCAGCTGCTTCGATAACAGTTACCGGGATAAGATCACCGTTTTCAGCAAAAACTTGAGTCATACCGATCTTTCTACCTAAGATTCCTTTGGTCATGAGTCACACCTCCTGAATTGTTTTTGTATAGTAATTAAAGTTTGATTTCAATATCGACACCAGATGGAAGATCTAAACGCATTAGCGCATCAACCGTTTGTGGTGTTGGGTTAACAATATCGATTAAGCGTTTATGCGTACGCATTTCGAATTGCTCACGAGAATCTTTGTACTTATGAACCGCACGAAGGATTGTGTAAACAGACTTCTCAGTCGGTAGCGGGATTGGTCCGGAAACCGCCGCACCAGAACGCTTAGCTGTTTCAACAATTTTCTCTGCTGATTGATCAAGGATTCTGTGATCATACGCTTTTAAACGGATACGAATTTTTTGTTTTGCCATTATTTTCCCTCCTTTATCGCCTACTTTAAGATAGACATTCTCCATGGAAATTTCCCACACACTCGCCATGGCAAAGCGGCCGGGTGTGTCAGCAACCTTCCATTTCATCGCAGTCAAAGACCAACATTGTCTATTATACCTAAATCACTGCGGATATGCAACCTTTTCTTGAATATCTTTGTGATTAGTGCACTTTTACAATTATACAAATCTCTACAGATGTTTGCAAGGGTACATGGAGATTTCAAAATATTTCTATAGGCTTTTGTTTTGATATGTTATGTAATTGCGTTTAGAGAATGGGGAGAATATTAATATGTGGCTATATTATAGAAGAAACTCGTTTGTAGGTTGTTGCTGAGACTGGTGGTATTGGTATTTTTAGATGGTTTTTATAAGAGTGATTGCTGGTTGTTCTAAGAGTTATATATGTTGGGGTTAACGGCTTATTCTTTTGTGTAAACAGGCAAGCTGCCGGTCGGGCGGGATGGTATGGGTTGGTTCGTTGGTTTATGAAAGCTATATAAAATTTTAATATTGATATGGATTCTCTTATAACAATGCGTTTCTTTAAAGTGGAATTAACTTTATTACATCCTTTGATAAATTGTTTATTTCAGGAGAGGTTTTTTAGAGGAATTAAATGTGTTACGGCATTTCTTATGCTCAAATTAAGTTACCATTGATCAATACAATTTCTATTCACAGTCTGTAACGTTTCTTCTTTGTTACCCTTTCACTCTTTATTATCCTCTCTAGGGGTACGTTTACTTCTTTTACGTTACCCTTCCTGCCTTCTTTTCTCTCTCTAGGGATAGGTTTACTTCTTTTCCGTTACCCTTCCTGCCTTTTTTCCTCTCTCTAAGGGTGCGTTTATTACTTATTCGTTACCCTTCCTGCCTCTTGTCCTCTCTCTAGGGGTACGTTTATTACTTTTCATTATCTTTACCTAGTTTAAGCTCGATACAGGAGTTATCATACCACTTTATATTAATCGTTATCTCAACTCTGATGTCTTTCTTGTAGAACAATGGCATATTTAACCCTAAAAGAGCATATAAAAAAGCAGATGGGCTCCGGATCCCATCTGCTTTATATTATCGTAAGAGTAAGATTACTCTTGGATAGAAGCAACTACTCCAGCGCCTACAGTACGTCCACCCTCACGGATAGAGAATTTAGTACCTTCTTCGATAGCGATTGGAGAGATTAGTTCAACTGTCATTTCGATGTTATCTCCAGGCATAACCATTTCTACGCCTTCAGGAAGATTACAGATACCAGTTACATCAGTTGTACGGAAGTAGAACTGAGGACGGTAGTTAGTGAAGAATGGAGTGTGACGTCCACCTTCTTCTTTAGAAAGAACATAAACTTCTGCTTTGAACTTTGTGTGTGGAGTGATTGTACCTGGCTTAGCAAGTACTTGTCCACGTTGGATATCGTCACGGGATACTCCACGAAGAAGTGCACCGATGTTGTCTCCAGCTTCTGCATAGTCAAGAAGTTTACGGAACATTTCTACACCTGTTACAGTAGTAGATTTAGGCTCATCAGAAAGACCGATGATGTCTACAGTGTCTCCAACTTTAACTTGTCCACGCTCAACACGTCCTGTAGCAACTGTTCCACGACCAGTGATTGAGAATACGTCCTCAACTGGCATCATGAATGGCTTTTCAGTGTCACGCTCTGGAGTTGGGATGTAGCTATCTACAGCTTCCATTAGTTCGAAGATTTTCTCTTCCCACTGTGGGTCTCCCTCAAGAGCTTTAAGAGCAGAACCTTTGATTACTGGTACATCGTCACCAGGGAAGTCGTATTCAGAAAGAAGGTCACGTACTTCCATTTCTACTAGTTCAAGAAGCTCTTCGTCGTCTACCATATCACATTTGTTCATGAAAACAACTAGGTATGGTACACCAACTTGGCGAGAAAGAAGGATGTGCTCACGAGTTTGTGGCATTGGGCCATCAGCAGCAGAAACAACTAGGATTCCGCCGTCCATTTGAGCAGCACCAGTGATCATGTTTTTAACGTAGTCAGCGTGACCTGGGCAGTCAACGTGTGCATAGTGACGAGTATCAGTTTCGTACTCAACGTGTGCAGTAGAGATTGTGATACCGCGCTCTCTTTCTTCTGGAGCACCATCAATTTGGTCATAAGCCATAGCTGTTCCACGACCATACTTCTTGTGAAGAGTAGTTGTGATAGCAGCTGTTAATGTAGTTTTACCATGGTCAACGTGACCAATTGTACCGATATTAGCATGTTGCTTGGAACGATCGAATTTTTCCTTACCCATTAGGAAATCCTCCTTTGATTTTTAAAAGAATAAGTATATTTCATATGGTTATCAGAAGGCAGTTACCCCACCTTCCTAGACACCATAGCTTACACTAGTATTTATACTTGATTACAGCGAATAAATCAATTATTCACCTTTATTTTTTTTAACGATTTCTTCAGCGATTGATTTAGGTACTTCTTCATAGTGGTCGAAGTGCATAGAGTATGTTCCGCGACCTTGCGTGTTAGAACGCAATGAAGTTGCATAACCAAACATTTCAGAAAGTGGAACGAACGCTTTAACTACTTGCGCGTTACCGCGTGCTTCCATACCTTCAACGCGTCCACGGCGAGATGTGATATCTCCCATGATATCTCCCATGTATTCTTCTGGGATTACGACTTCAACCTTCATCATTGGCTCAAGGATTGCTGGATCACACTTAGAAACTGCGTTTTTAAGTGCAAGAGATGCAGCTACTTTAAAGGCCATTTCAGAAGAATCGACATCATGGTATGAACCGTCTACAAGTTTAGCTTTTACATCGATTAGCGGATATCCGGCAATGACACCATTTTCCATGGCATCTTGTAAACCAGCTTGTACTGCAGGGATGTATTCACGTGGAACTACCCCTCCGACAATTCCGTTTTCGAATTCGAAGCCTTTTCCTTCTTCGTTTGGAGAGAACTCGATCCAAACGTGTCCGAATTGTCCACGACCACCAGATTGACGGGCAAATTTACCTTCAACCTTAGCAGAGCCGCGGAAAGTCTCACGGTAAGATACCTGAGGCGCACCAACGTTAGCTTCAACTTTGAATTCGCGTTTCATACGATCCACGATGATATCCAAGTGAAGTTCACCCATACCTGCGATGATAACCTGTCCAGTTTCCTGGTCAGTATGCGCACGGAATGTAGGATCTTCTTCTTGAAGCTTTTGAAGTGCAGTCGTCATTTTATCTTGATCCGCTTTTGACTTAGGTTCAACAGATAGAGAGATAACCGGCTCTGGGAATTCCATTGATTCCAAGATAACAAGGCTCTTTTCATCACATAGAGTGTCACCAGTAGCTGTGTCTTTAAGACCAACTGCAGCAGCGATGTCTCCAGCATATACTGTTGAGATTTCTTCACGAGAGTTAGCATGCATTTGCAGGATACGTCCTACACGCTCACGCTTGCCTTTCGTGGAGTTTTGTACGTAAGAACCAGAATCTAATGTTCCGGAATATACGCGGAAGAATGTAAGTTTACCAACATAAGGGTCAGTCATTACTTTGAACGCCAATGCAGAGAAAGGAGCGTCGTCTGTTGAAGGACGAGTTACTTCTTCTTCTGTATCTGGAAGCATACCTTTAATGTCAGCAACATCAGTTGGAGCCGGCAGGTAATCGATAACAGCATCGATCAATAACTGAACACCTTTGTTTTTGAATGCAGAACCACAAAGTACAGGGTAGAAGTCTACTGTTAATGTAGCTTTACGTACTGCAGCTTTTAGTTCTTCATTAGTGAACTCTTCACCTTCAAGGTATTTCATCATAAGTTCTTCATCAAGGTCAGCTACCGCTTCAATCAACTTGCCGCGGTATTCCTCAGCTTGATCTTTGTACTCATCAGGAATTTCACGAGCTTCAGCACGTGTTCCCAAATCATCTTCATAGAAATAAGCTTTCATTTCCAGAAGGTCGATGATTCCTTCGAATTCATCCTCAGCACCGATTGGAAGCTGTACAGGATGTGCATTCGCTTGAAGACGGTCATGCAAAGTTCCTACAGAGTATAGGAAGTCTGCACCGATTTTATCCATCTTGTTTACGAATACAACACGAGGAACACCATAAGTTGTTGCTTGGCGCCAAACTGTTTCAGTTTGAGGCTCAACTCCAGACTGAGCGTCTAGAACTGCTACTGCACCATCAAGTACACGAAGGGAACGTTCAACTTCAACTGTGAAGTCTACGTGTCCTGGTGTATCAATGATGTTGATACGATGGTCTTTCCAAGAAGCTGTTGTCGCAGCAGAAGTGATCGTGATTCCACGCTCCTGCTCCTGCTCCATCCAGTCCATTTGGGAAGCACCTTCGTGAGTTTCACCGATTTTGTGAATACGTCCAGTATAGAAAAGGATACGCTCTGTTGCAGTTGTTTTACCGGCATCGATGTGAGCCATGATCCCGATATTACGAGTCTTTTCTAAGGAGAACTCTCTAGGCATGTCGTCTTTCTCCTTCCATTAATGAAAATTAGTTTATATAGTAGAAGATTACCAGCGATAGTGAGCGAATGCTTTGTTAGCTTCCGCCATTTTGTGCATATCTTCACGCTTCTTAACAGAAGCACCAGTGTTATTAGCTGCATCAAGGATTTCGTTAGCTAAACGCTCTTCCATTGTCTTTTCACCGCGAAGACGAGAGTAGTTTACTAACCAACGAAGACCTAGAGTAGTACGACGCTCAGGACGAACTTCTACAGGAACCTGGTAGTTTGCACCACCAACACGACGAGCTCTTACTTCCAATACCGGCATGATATTTTTCAAAGCTTGATCGAATACTTCCATTGCATCTTTACCAGTACGCTCAGCAATGATATCAAATGCTGCGTATAGTTTCTTTTGAGCTTTACCTCTCTTACCGTCAATCATGATTTTGTTGATTAGACGAGAAACTAGTTTGGAATTGTACATTGGATCTGGCAATACGTCTCTTTTTGCTACAGGACCTTTACGTGGCATGTGTTTTCCTCCTTTCAACGAAAGTTATCTATTCGTTAAGTTCTTGTTTAATTATTTTTTCGCTGCTTTAGGACGCTTAGTACCGTATTTAGAACGGCCTTGCATACGACCTTCAACACCAGCTGTATCTAACGCACCGCGAACGATGTGATAGCGTACTCCCGGTAAGTCTTTAACACGTCCGCCGCGGATAAGCACAACACTGTGCTCTTGAAGATTGTGTCCAATCCCAGGAATGTATGCAGTTACCTCGATTCCGTTTGTTAAACGTACACGAGCGTATTTACGCAACGCTGAGTTTGGTTTCTTCGGAGTCATTGTACCAACACGAGTACAAACACCGCGTTTTTGTGGAGAAGAAAGGTTAGTGTTCACTTTTTTGAAGCTGTTGTAACCTTTGTTCAATGCAGGTGAGTTAGACTTTGTTGATTTAGACTGGCGTGGTTTACGCACTAATTGGTTAATAGTAGGCATGTAAATATCCTCCCTTCTTGCTTTTTATAAGCCCACACATCCAGGTGGTTCATTTTTGTGTAAAAACAAAGTCTTTGCAGTATCAGTGCTGCAAAAACTATTTTACTTAATAATAGCAACAGCTGCGGCTCCAACGTCTATTCCGCATGACTTCCCCAGCTTTCGCATGGAATCAACTCGCGTCACAGGAACGTTCATGTCGTTGGCTGCTTGTATGACTTTGGAAGTAACTTTACGATCAGCATCATCGGCTACAACCAGCTGCGATACAAGACCGCTTTTAAGAGCTTTGACTGTCTGCTTTGTTCCTACAATGATTTCACTAGCCTGTGATACTTTTTCATAAGACATAAATTCATCCTCCAAAGTAACAGGTTACAATATAGGAGCAACCTTGAATATATTATCATCTTAGAAATCTATTGTCAACAACAGAAAGAAATAATTTATAAAGGCTTTGTATTTATATACTGTTTATTTAAGATTCTAAATGATTTCCGCTCCAGGTGTACGACTCCGCGGGGCTCGCGGGAGGTCGTACACCTTACGCTCCAACAATAAATAGAGCTGAAAAGCGGTTAAATCATATTGGAATTCTTAATGACAGCATATGGATACAGTGTGCCAATTATAAATTATTCTACTGTTACTGTCTCTTCTGTTTCTTCTTCCATCAACGGTTCTGCTTTGCGGTAGCGCTGCATTCCTGTTCCGGCTGGAACAAGTTTACCGATGATGACATTTTCTTTCAGGCCGAGAAGTTCGTCACGCTTGCCTTTGATCGCTGCATCTGTAAGGACACGAGTTGTCTCCTGGAAGGATGCGGCAGACAAGAATGAGTCTGTTTCAAGAGATGCTTTTGTGATTCCAAGCAATACAGGGCGGCCTGTAGCTGGTACGGAACCTTCAAGGATCGCTTTTTCATTGGCATCCGTAAACTGGTGGATGTCGAGTAATGTACCAGGCAGAACATCCGTTTCACCTGCATCGATTACTCGTACTTTTCTCAGCATTTGACGTACCATTACCTCTACGTGCTTATCGCCGATTTCAACACCCTGCATACGGTATACTTTCTGAACTTCACGCAGCAAGTATTCCTGAACAGCATTTACATCGCGGACTTTCAATAGTTCTTTTGGATCGATGGAACCTTCAGTAAGCTCCTGACCTCTCAACACACGGTCGTTGACACCGAATTTCAAGCGGGCAGTATATGGAGCTGTATAGGTTCTAGTTTCCACTTCACCTTGAACAGTGATTTCGTATTGACGGTCCTTGCCTTCTGATATGGAAGTAATGACACCTTCAATTTCAGAAATGACAGCTTGACCTTTCGGATGACGTGCCTCGAAGATCTCCTGGATACGCGGAAGACCCTGAGTGATATCGTCTCCGGCAACCCCTCCTGTATGGAAGGTACGCATTGTAAGCTGTGTTCCAGGCTCACCGATAGACTGGGCAGCGATGATACCAACAGCTTCCCCTACCTCTACTTTTTGGCCTGTAGCAAGGTTTGTTCCATAACACTTCTCACATACACCATGACGTGTATTACATGTGAAGGCAGAACGGATATAAACAGTTTCAATGCCGGCATCAACGATTGTCTTAGCCAGATCTTGTGTAATCAATTGATTTTCTTCTACGATTACTTCGTTTGTAGAAGGGTGTTTAAGAGCTCTGCGGGAATAGCGTCCAACCAGACGTTCTTCAAGAGGCTCAATAACTTCTGTGCCATCCTTAATGGAAGCTACATGCAGACCGCGGTCAGTTCCACAGTCTTCCTCACGGACGATGACATCCTGCGCAACGTCGACAAGGCGACGAGTAAGGTAACCTGAGTCAGCCGTCTTAAGTGCCGTATCGGCAAGACCTTTACGGGCACCGTGAGTGGAGATGAAGTACTCCAATACTGTTAAACCTTCACGGAAACTGGATTTGATAGGAAGCTCAATGATACGTCCAGCCGGGTTGGCCATCAGTCCGCGCATACCTGCAAGCTGAGTGAAGTTAGATGCGTTACCACGGGCACCGGAATCACTCATCATGAAGATTGGGTTGCTTCTATCAAGTGTAGCCATTAATTTGCCTTGGATTGTGTCCTTGGCAGCACTCCAGATGGAGATTACTCTGTCATAACGCTCATCTTCTGTGATCAAACCGCGCTTGAACTGTTTCAGCACGTTATCAACTTTAGATTGAGCTTCTTTCAGGATCTCTTCTTTTTCGCCTAATACCACGATGTCAGCGATACCTACAGTGATACCAGCTTTTGTAGAGTATCTGAATCCAAGGTCCTTCATGCGGTCTAGCATGCGGGATGTTTCAGTGATCGCGAAGCGTTTGAAGACTTCAGCGATAACATTACCAAGGAATCCTTTTTTGAATGGATTGATCAGTTCTCTATTCTTGAACTCTTCCTTAATGTCCGTTGTCGGATCAACGAAGTATTGATCAGGAGTAACCGTTTCAAGATTGCTCTGAGTCGGTTCATTGATATAAGGGAAGCTGTCCGGAAGAATTTCATTGAAAATAATTTTACCAACAGTCGTTAATAGAAGCTGTTTGTTTTGTTTTTCAGTGAATGTCTTGTTGTTAACCGAACTTGCTGCCACGGCAATACGGGAATGCAAGTGTACATATCCGTTCTGGTAAGCAATCAATGCTTCGTTAGCATCGGCAAATGTGCTTCCTTCACCTTTGGCACCTTCGCGCTCCATCGTCAGGTAGTAGTTACCAAGAACCATATCCTGGGAAGGTGTTACGACTGGTTTACCATCTTTCGGGTTAAGGATGTTTTGAGCTGCAAGCATAAGCATTCTTGCTTCAGCCTGAGCTTCAGCTGACAATGGTACGTGGACAGCCATCTGGTCACCATCAAAGTCTGCATTATATGCAGTACAAACAAGTGGGTGAAGACGGATTGCTCTTCCTTCTACCAGTGTCGGTTCAAATGCCTGGATTCCCAATCTGTGAAGAGTCGGGGCACGGTTAAGTAATACAGGATGCTCTTTGATTACCTCTTCAAGCACATCCCATACCTCAGGCTGAATTCTTTCAATCTTACGCTTTGCACTTTTGATGTTGTGGGCAATGCCTTTCTCAACCAATTCCTTCATGACAAACGGTTTGAAAAGCTCGAGCGCCATTTCCTTCGGAAGCCCGCATTGGTACATCTTTAAGTTAGGACCAACAACAATTACCGAACGGCCTGAGTAGTCAACACGTTTTCCTAGAAGGTTTTGACGGAAACGTCCCTGTTTCCCTTTCAGCATATGAGAAAGAGATTTCAATGGTCTATTACCAGGACCCGTTACCGGACGTCCTCTTCTGCCGTTATCGATCAACGCATCAACAGCTTCCTGAAGCATACGCTTTTCGTTTTGGACAATGATGCTCGGTGCGCCAAGGTCCAATAAGCGCTTCAAACGGTTGTTGCGGTTGATTACACGGCGGTAAAGATCATTAAGGTCTGATGTTGCAAAACGTCCACCATCTAACTGGACCATCGGGCGCAGTTCCGGCGGAATGACAGGAAGTACATCAAGAATCATCCAGTCAGGGTTATTGCCTGAGTTACGGAAAGATTCAACAACTTCTAGTCGTTTAATTGCACGGGTACGGCGTTGACCTTGAGCAGTTTTCAGTTCTTCTTTCAAGAAATCGGCTTCTTTGTCCAGGTCGATGTCCTGAAGGATCTTTTTGATTGCTTCAGCCCCCATCGCCGCCTGGAACTTCACCCCGTACTTTTCACGGTAAGCCCGGTATTCTTTTTCAGAAAGAAGCTGTTTCTTCTCAAGTGCCGTATCTCCTGGCTCTGTCACAACATAGGAAGCGAAGTAAATGACTTCTTCCAGGGCACGCGGGGACATGTCTAAGACAAGTCCCATGCGGCTTGGAATTCCTTTGAAGTACCAGATATGTGATACAGGTGCAGCAAGCTCGATATGCCCCATTCTTTCACGGCGCACCTTTGCTTTTGTAACCTCTACTCCACAGCGGTCACAGACAACACCTTTATAACGGACGCGCTTGTATTTACCGCAATGACATTCCCAGTCCTTAGTAGGTCCGAAAATACGCTCACAGAACAAGCCGTCTTTTTCAGGTTTTAACGTACGATAGTTAATTGTTTCCGGCTTCTTGACTTCACCATATGACCAAGAACGAATCTTATCAGGTGATGCAAGGCCGATTTTCATATATTCAAAGTTATTTACATCTAGCAAGGGGCCTACCTCCCTTTTAATCTACAGGTTCTAACCCTAATTGCCCAGAATCCGATTACTCTTTTGACCCAACTGTTTCGGATTCTTGTTCATCCTTGTCTGCGATATTTAAAGTATCTGCCTGTTGTGATTCCTCTTCATCTTCCAAGTCACGCATTTCGATTTCCTCATCGTTGCTTGAAAGGATCTTAACATCCATACCCAAGCTTTGAAGTTCTTTGATCAATACTTTGAATGATTCAGGGACTCCAGGTTCAGGTACATTTTCACCTTTGACAATCGCTTCATATGTCTTCACACGACCGACAACATCATCAGATTTAACTGTAAGGATTTCTTGCAGTGTATAAGCAGCTCCGTATGCTTCCAGCGCCCATACCTCCATCTCTCCGAAACGCTGTCCGCCGAATTGAGCTTTACCGCCCAATGGCTGCTGCGTAACAAGTGAGTAAGGTCCAGTTGAACGGGCGTGTAGCTTATCGTCAACCATGTGAGCCAGCTTGATCATGTACATGATACCTACTGACACACGATTATCGAATGGTTCACCAGTACGTCCATCGTAAAGAACCGTTTTCGCGTCTCTCGCCATACCTGCTTCTTCAATTGTAGCCCAGACATCTTCCTCACGCGCACCGTCAAATACTGGCGAAGCAACGTGGATTCCCAGATATCTTGCAGCCATACCGAGGTGAAGCTCAAGCACCTGTCCGATATTCATACGTGAAGGAACCCCTAATGGATTCAACATGATATCGATTGGTGTTCCGTCAGGAAGGAACGGCATATCTTCCTCTGGAAGAATACGCGAGATAACACCCTTATTACCATGTCGTCCGGCCATCTTATCTCCTTCAGAAATCTTACGTTTCTGAACGATATACGCACGAACCAGTTGGTTTACACCTGGAGGAAGTTCATCTCCGTCTTCACGGTTGAAGACTTTGACATCCAGGACGATACCGCCGCCGCCATGAGGCACACGAAGAGAAGTGTCGCGCACTTCACGTGCTTTTTCACCAAAGATGGCATGAAGCAGCCTTTCTTCTGCAGTAAGTTCCGTTACACCTTTAGGCGTCACTTTACCAACTAGAAGATCGCCGTCTTTTACTTCGGCACCGACACGGATGATTCCGCGTTCATCGAGATTGCGAAGCGCGTCTTCACCGACATTCGGGATATCTCTTGTAATTTCTTCCGGTCCGAGTTTTGTATCTCTGGATTCAGACTCATATTCTTCAATATGGATGGAAGTATAAACGTCATCTTTTACAAGACGTTCGCTCATGATGATCGCATCTTCATAGTTATAACCGTCCCAAGTCATGAAACCAACCATGACGTTGCGTCCAAGAGCAAGTTCACCTTTTTCCATTGAAGGTCCATCAGCAAGAATTTCACCTTTTGTAACCCTGTCGCCTTCACTTACGATCGGACGCTGGTTGTAACAAGTTCCTTGGTTGGAACGGATGAATTTCTGCATTCTGTATTTATCTAGATCGCCTTTTACTTCCTGGCCATCAATTTCTTTGATTTGGCGTACCCAAACTTGTTTTGCTTCTACACGTTCTACGATACCTTCATGCTTACAGATGACTGCAGCACCAGAATCCTTAGCGGAAACGTGTTCCATCCCCGTACCTACAATAGGGGACTCAGGATTCATCAATGGCACAGCCTGTCTCTGCATGTTCGCTCCCATAAGGGCACGGTTCGAGTCATCGTTTTCAAGGAAAGGAATACATGCTGTCGCAGCAGACACTACCTGTTTCGGCGATACATCCATATAGTCGATGCGTTCACGCTTAACAACTGTGTTCTCACCACGGAAACGTGCAATGACTTCCTCGTCAAGGAATGAGCCATCGTCGCTCAGGCGGGCATTCACCTGTGCCACAACATAGTTATCTTCCTCATCCGCAGTCAAGTAATCCATACGGTTCGTTACCTTGCCTGTATCAGGGTCGACACGGCGGTAAGGAGTTTCAATGAAACCGAAACGGTTCACTTTTGCAAAAGAAGATAATGAGTTGATCAATCCGATGTTCGGACCCTCCGGCGTTTCGATCGGACACATACGACCATAGTGGGAGTAGTGAACGTCACGTACTTCAAAGCCTGCACGCTCACGAGTGAGACCACCAGGTCCCAATGCCGATAGACGTCTCTTATGAGTCAGTTCAGCAAGCGGGTTTGTTTGGTCCATGAACTGTGATAGCTGTGAACTTCCGAAGAACTCCTTAATAGAAGCAATAACCGGTCTGATATTAATCAATTGCTGCGGAGTGATTGTGTTGGCATCCTGAATGGACATCCTTTCACGAACCACACGCTCCATACGGGAAAGACCGATTCTGAATTGGTTTTGAAGCAATTCGCCAACAGAACGAAGACGTCTGTTTCCTAAATGGTCGATATCGTCCGTATCACCGACTCCGTGAAGCAGGTTAAAGAAGTAACTGATAGAAGAAATGATATCAGCAGGTGTAATGTGCTTGATTTCTTCTTCTACAAAAGCGTTACTGATAACATTGATCTCTTTCTCTCCCTCTTCATTAGGAGAGTAGATTTTAATAGACTGAAGAACTACATCTTCTTCCAAAACCCCGCCTGATTGCTGATAGGTTTTGAAGCCGATGCCGTTTTCCAAGTAAGGAATGATCTTATCAAGGGCACGACGGTCAAGCACTGTACCCTTCTCAGCTACAATTTCACCTGTTTCCGGATCTGCCAGCGTTTCCGCAAGAGTCTGTCCGAAAAGACGGTTTTTGATGTGCAGCTTTTTATTCATTTTGTAGCGGCCTACATTTGCCAGATCATATCTCTTAGGATCAAAGAAACGTGAAACTAATAGACTCTTTGCATTTTCAACTGTAGGCGGTTCACCCGGACGAAGGCGCTCATAGATTTCAAGAAGCGCTTTCTCAATACCCTCTGTGTTATCCTTTTCAAGTGTATTGCGGATATATTCATTATCACCAATCAGATCGATGATTTCTTGATCAGACCCAAACCCAAGTGCACGCAAAAGAACCGTGACCGGTAATTTACGTGTGCGGTCAATACGCACATGCACTACATCTTTCGCATCTGTTTCATATTCCAGCCACGCACCGCGGTTTGGAATAACGGTAGCAGTGAAGCCTTTCTTGCCGTTTTTGTCCATTTTGCCGCTGAAGTAGACACTAGGCGAACGGACAAGCTGTGATACAATAACGCGCTCGGCCCCATTGATCACAAATGTTCCCGTATCCGTCATTAACGGAAAATCACCCATAAATACATCTTGGTCCTTAACTTCGCCGGTTTCCTTGTTTAACAAACGGACCTTTACCCTTAACGGCGCTGAATATGTTACATCTCGCTCTTTTGATTCTTCCACCGAGTATTTAGGCTCTCCAAGGCTGTAGTCAATAAACTCCAAGGAAAGATTACCAGTGAAGTCCTCAATCGGAGAAATGTCGCGAAACATCTCTCTTAATCCCTCATCAAGAAACCATTGATAGGAGGATGTTTGAATTTCGATTAAATTTGGTAAATCTAATACTTCACTGATACGCGCAAAACTTCTGCGTTGGCGGTGTCGTCCATACTGAACTAGTTGACCTGTCAACTGATTCACCCCTCAAATCAAACGTTTTGGTTGCCTCTATAGGTCTTAAAGCAGCACAACCACTCTACCATAAGACAAAAAGAAAAAGGGTTTTACTCCATAAAACCTCATTTTCCACATAACGAGCTATTATTTTATAATCTTTTCCAAAAAATCCAGCATTTATACATATGGACATAATTCCGGAAAATAATATTTTTGCATTTTATAATACTAACATAGCCCCTATGTTACGTCAATTAATTTTCTTTTACGGATTTTAAAATCTGGTAGCCTTTTTTCTTGGCTGCCACTTCCGCATTTCCGTAAACTTGTTCCATCTTTTTCTGTGCTGAAGCTGCACCTTGCTTTTTCTGAATGACAACCCACAATTCGCCGCCGGCATTCAGATGGTTATAGCTGTCTTCCAAAATTTCATGAACAACCGTCTTTCCTGCACGGATAGGCGGGTTTGTCAAAATCGCTGAAAAATTTTTCTCACTGACATTTTCAAAACAGCTGCTTTCATAAATATATACATTCGATATTTCATTATTGCGCGCATTTTCCTTCGCAAGACCAAGCGCTCTTTCGTTAACATCGACCATATGCACCGAGCGATCCGGAAAGGTTTTTGCCATCGTGAGTCCGACCGGTCCATACCCGCAGCCCACATCAAGTAAGGGGCCCTTGATTTCATTTTCCTTAAAAGCTTCGATCAATAAACGGGAACCAAAGTCAACTTCACTCTTCGAAAAAACACCCTGATCTGTCTTCAAACGGAATTTATAATTTCTTAATACTGCCTCTATTGTCTGAGGATCACTTTCCACCTCAGGTGTACGGGAATAATAATGATTTGTCATCAAAAGCCTCCCTTTTCGAAGTGTTCAGGTACTTACCGCAATACATCCTGTAGTTACATGCTCGTTATTTCAACCAACAGAACAAAAAAGCCCGCTATATAAGCGAGCTTTTAAATCTGCCGTGAATTACTTAACTTCTACGCCAGCTCCAACTTCTTCAAGCTTAGCTTTAAGCTCTTCAGCTTCCTCTTTAGAAACGCCTTCTTTAAGAGGTTTTGGAGTGTTATCAACAAGTTCTTTCGCTTCTTTAAGACCAAGGCCTGTGATTTCACGAACAACTTTGATAACTTTGATTTTTTGAGAACCAGCGCTCTCAAGAACAACGTCGAATTCAGTTTTTTCTGCAGCAGCGTCTCCACCAGCAGCAGCACCCATTGCTACAGGAGCAGCAGCAGTTACACCAAATTCTTCTTCAATAGCTTTTACAAGATCGTTTAATTCAAGAACAGACATTTCTTTGATAGCATCGATAATTTGCTCTTTACTCATTTTAAATTTCCTCCTATATTATATGATTAATTTGTTGTTTGTTTTGCAAGTTAACTTGCAGGATTAAGCGCCTTGCTCTTCTTTTTGGTCCGCAACTGCTTTCGTCGCCAACGCGAAGTTGCGCATTGGTGCTTGAAGCACGCTGAGAAGCATAGAAAGAAGACCTTCGCGAGATGGAAGTTCAGCGATTGCTTTAACTTCTTCAACAGAAGTGACTGTGCCTTCGATGATACCCGCTTTGATTTCAAGAGCTTCGTGTTCCTTAGCGAAGTTATTAAGGATCTTCGCTGGAGTCACAACCTCTTCTGTACTGAACGCAATCGCGTTCGGTCCAGTCAATACTTCATTTAATCCTTCGAAACCAGCTGCTTCAGCCGCACGACGTGTCATTGTATTTTTGTATACTTTGAAGTCGATGCCAGCTTCACGCAATTGTTTACGAAGTTCAGTAACCTCAGATACGTCTAATCCACGGTAATCTACGATGATAGTAGATACACTGTTTTTCATCTTATCCGAGATTTCTTCAACGATTTGTTTCTTTTGTTCAAGAATGCTGCTCATCATTACACCTCCTGTAGATTTCTGATGAACATTCATACCGGTCTATCACAATAAAAATGCCTCCATATCGTTAATAGACATGAAGGCATTGCATACGAATTCCTGAAGAATCGTTATATCGCAATTACCTCGGCAGGATTTTAAGCGTTGCAGCCCCTGCTGTCTACGGTACAAATGTTATTTATTTTTTAACAACAGAATGAATTATATAACACCCAATCTGTTAAGTCAATATCAATTTGAAATTATTTTACAGCGAAAGTTGAAGGATCTACTTTTACTCCAGGACCCATTGTTGAAGTAACAGATACGTTCTTCACATAAGTTCCTTTTGCAGCAGCCGGCTTAGCTTTAAGCATTGTGTCGTACATTGTTGTGAAGTTCTCAACAAGCTTGTCAGTATCGAATGATACCTTACCGATTGGAACATGTACGTTACCAGCTTTATCAGCGCGGTATTCTACTTTACCTGCTTTGATTTCGTTAACTGCTCTTTCAACATCGAATGTTACAGTTCCTGTTTTAGGGTTCGGCATTAAACCTTTTGGTCCAAGTACACGTCCAAGTTTACCAACTTCACCCATCATGTCAGGTGTAGCAACGATAACATCGAATTCGAACCAACCTTGGTTGATTTTCGCGATTAGATCTGCATCGCCTACGAAGTCAGCTCCAGCAGCTTCTGCTTCTTTTGCTTTTTCACCTTTAGCGAATACAAGAACTTTTTGAGTTTTACCAGTTCCGTGTGGAAGTACAACTGCTCCACGGATTTGCTGGTCGTTTTTACGAGTGTCTACTCCAAGACGGAAAGCCACTTCTACTGATGCATCAAACTTAGCGAAGTTTGTCTTTTTCACTAGTTCAACTGCTTCTGTTACAACGTATGCTTGAGAGCGGTCAACTAGCTTTTGAGCTTCAAGATACTTTTTACCTTTTTTAGCCATAATTATTTCCTCCTAGATTGTGGTTTTAGCGGAATAACCTCCCACGAATAAAGGTTGCGAGTGAAACAATCATTTCATCATCGCAACCTCGTCCAACATGCACATTCAACTAAACACGGTATTAGTCTTCGATGACAATACCCATGCTGCGCGCAGTACCTTCAACCATTAACATAGCCGCTTCTACGCTTGCAGCGTTTAAGTCAGGCATTTTTGTTTCAGCGATTTCACGTACTTTGTCACGCTTAACCGTTGCAACTTTGTTACGGTTTGGTTCACCGGAACCTGACTCGATGCCAGCTGCTTTCTTAAGTAAAACGGCAGCAGGCGGAGTTTTAGTGATGAATGTAAATGAACGGTCTTCAAATACCGAAATTTCAACAGGGATAATCAAGCCAGCTTGATCAGCTGTGCGAGCATTAAACTCCTTACAGAATCCCATGATATTAACACCAGCCTGACCAAGTGCTGGACCAACCGGCGGCGCTGGATTCGCTTTACCAGCAGGGATTTGCAACTTAACAACTTTAACTACTTTTTTAGCCACGAGACACACCTCCTTAAAGTCCGTGATGTGGTAATAGGGCCAGTATTGCCCTCCCACTCATTTAGAAAATGTCTTTATCAACATAAAGAACTTAATTTGTAGTACAGCAGTCTCTCGCGGAGACAGACTGACTTATGAAATATTATCACTTTTCAAAAGTAATTTCAAGTTCTTTTAAGTTATAATTTATCGATTTGTGTAAACTCCAACTCTACCGGTGTTTCACGTCCGAACATATTCACGAGTACTTTCACTTTCGCTTTAGCTGTATCGATCTCTTCAATCGAGCCGGTGAAATTGGCAAAAGGACCCTCTGTGACTGTCACAGTTTCCCCAAGTTCAAAGTTCACATCGACTTTCTTCTCCACCATTCCCATTTGCTTCAGGAGCGTGTTCACTTCTTCAGGAAGAAGCGGTGTCGGTTTCGAACCAGAGCCGGTCGATCCCACGAAGCCCGTTACTCCAGGTGTGTTGCGTACAACATACCATGAGTCATCGGTCATGACGATTTCTACAATAACATAACCAGGGAACACTTTCTTTTTAACTACTTTTTTCTTGCCGTTCTTCACTTCTGTTTCTTCTTCTTCAGGCACGACCACTCGGAAGATCTTGTCTTGCATTCCCATTGATTCAACACGTTTTTCCAAGTTTGCTTTTACTTTATTCTCGTATCCTGAGTAAGTATGAACCACATACCAGTTCTTCTCCATTTGTTAGGACTTAATGTCCGTCCCTCCTCTATATATCATAATCAACTTTTTCGCCCAAATGAAAAAACCCGGTTTAAACGGGTTCCTAGAAGTTTTGCGCTATTAAATGTCATTATACCATGAATACTGTCTCTATATACAATGCATTCTGCATTTCTCTATTATTATCAGCTTTTATAAAACAAAAAGTTTTATCTGCCAGGAATAAGACGGATGAGTTCAGAAATCCCCAAATCAATAACTGTAAAGAAAAGTGCAACAAAAATAACAGTAGAAATGACAGTGATTGTGTAACGAGTAAGCTCCTTGCGTTTCGGCCAGCTTACCTTTTTCATCTCTGATGAGACATTGCTAAAGAATTTGAACATCTGTTGTTACCTCCAACTTGTATATATCACCGGGCGTCTATTAATCTGGAACCAGCTCCAGCGGCGGCTTCCGCTTTTTATATCACTTTGTTTCTCTATGGACTGTGTGGGCATTGCATGTACTGCAAAACTTTTTTAACTCTAATCTATCCTGCTTTCCGCTTCTATTATTGGGAGCGGTATAGTTCCGGGAACCACATTCATTGCAAGCTAAAATAAGCTTGTTGCTCATAAATCTCACCTGCTGTGTTTTATACTAATTAAGTCCTATTCAAAATAACATGGCGGTGTCCCTGTGTCAATATGGTCCCGGAAGCCTTAAAGGGTGATCTCCCTTACTTCCAGATACCTTTCGAGCTTCCGTTTGACTCTCTGCAAAGCATTATCGATCGATTTCACATGGCGGTTTAATTCTTCCGAGATTTCCTGATATGACTGCCCGTCAAGGTAAAGGGATAACACTTTCCTTTCAAGGTCGCTCAACAGTTCGGCCATCTTACCTTCCATACTGTCAAATTCTTCCCTGTTGATGATCAGTTCTTCCGGATTGGTAATCTTGGCACCTGTTATGACATCCAGAAGGGTCCTGTCCGATTCTTCGTCATAAATGGGCTTGTCCAAAGATACGTACGAATTCAATGGAATATGCTTTTGACGTGTAGCTGTTTTGATGGCGGTGATGATTTGCCTGGTAATGCAGAGTTCGGCAAACGCTTTAAAAGAAGTCAGCTTGTCCTCTTTGTAGTCGCGTATCGCTTTGTAAAGGCCAATCATGCCTTCTTGCACAATATCTTCTTTATCCGCGCCAATAAGAAAGTAAGACCTCGCTTTGGCTCTCACAAAATTCCGATATTTTTTTATAAGAAAATCCAGCGCTTCACTTTCTCCCTTGTGAACCATGTCAATCACGGCTTCATCGTCCATCGTCTCTAGTAGAGCTTTCAGTTCTCCTGTGCTGCTGTGAATGTCCACACATATCCCCCTCGCACAAACAATAGATAGAAATATTATACAGCACTGTTTTTGTAAGCGTCAACAGCTCATTGTTGGCCTCTGCGCCATTTTTCAAAAATTTCTGCCACTTCTTCGGTAAGGGTTATCTTGGCTGAAGGCTTTCGCTCCGTCGTTTTCTTAACATTTCTTTCTATCTTTTTTTGAATGGTCTGCATCTCATTAAAAAGTTCGCGGGCCGATTTTCTCAAAGCACCCTGACCGAAAATCGCCCACTGTTCAGTAAAGTCGGAGGTAGCAACATAAATTTGGGTTTTTATATTATTGAGCTCGATCGCCAGCTTCTCAATTCTTTCATCCGCCGTCTCGTTTTCTCTTGTATAAAACACATCCACTTTATAATTCTTATATTCCCTGCCAATCCCAGAAACATATTGAGCATCGAATACAACAATGACTCTGTAACCGGTATAGCCTTGATACTCTGCCATACATTCCACCAGGCGGTCCCTGGCCTCAGCAAGGTCTTTATTCTTCAAATCCCTGAGCTCCGGCCAGGCACCAATAATGTTGTAGCCATCTACGAGGAGAATGTCCATCTTATCTTACTCTCCCAAAGGATGGCGTTTGCGATAGACCTCATACATCAGAATGCTGGCTGCGACAGATGCATTCAACGATGTCACGTGTCCAACCATAGGCATCTTAATAAGAAAATCACATTTATCTCTTATTAAACGGCCAATACCTTTCCCTTCACTGCCGATAACAAGGCAGATCGGCAACGTTCCATCCAGCCTGCGGTAGTCATCCGCGCCCTTCGCATCAGTGCCCGCTACCCAGATGCCTTTTTCCTTCAGTTCATCAATGGTCTGGGCCAAATTGGTGACACGCGCTACAGGAATATGCTCAATCGCCCCCGTTGATGCTTTCGCCACTGTTGCCGTAAGTCCGACCGCTCTTCTCTTTGGAATGATGATCCCATGTACCCCCGAAGCATCAGCCGTCCGCATGATTGATCCGAGGTTGTGCGGATCTTCAAGCTCATCCAACATTAAAAAGAATGGTGTCTCACCACTTTTTTCCGCTCTGGCATACAGCTCGTCCATATCTGCGTATTGATAAGCTGCCACCGAGGCGACCACTCCCTGATGGTTTTCCTTAACCATTCCTTCGATTTTCTGCTTGGGTACAAATTGGATCAGGACTTTGTTTTCTTTTGCAAGCGAGATGATCTGCCCCATCGATCCTTTTTGCGAGCCTTCCGCAATCCAAATTTTATTTATATCCCTGCCTGATTTAAGTGCTTCTATTACAGGATTTCTCCCTGCTATAAATTCATTGCTCATCATGATCCTCCTTTCTGGTCTGTGTTCATATTATCTTCAAGTACCATATTTATCAGTTCTTCCAGACGGTCTTTCCTGTTTTGCAGAAACAAATAACCGATTAGCGCTTCAAAAGCCGTACTGTACCGGTAAGTTTGAACATCTGTGTTCTTCGGGATTGTGCCGGATTTGGCATTGCGGCCTCTTCGTACAATCGCCTGCTCTTCCTCCGACAGCAATTCCCGATCTGATATCACTTTAAGTGCCGCTGCCTGTGCCTTTGCTGAAACATAACCTGTCGCAGCCCGGTGCAGCTGATTTGGTTTTACCCTGCCTGACTGAAGAAGGAACTGCCGTACATACGTTTCATATACGGCATCCCCCATATAAGCCAGCGCAAGTGCGTTCATTTGTTTGGCATCTATCTTTTCATTTTGCTGATATAACATGGTCATCCTCTTTTCCAGCGTGTTCCCTGAGCCGTATCTTCAAGGACGATATTCATGTCTTTCAACTTATCGCGCAGCTCATCAGCCAGCTGGAAGTTACGATCTTTGCGGGCCTGGTTGCGCTGGTTGATCATTTCCTCGATTTCTTCATCGAGCAGCTCGGTTTCTTCAAGCTTCAGCCCAAGTACGCCGAAAAATTCCTGGAAGTGCTTCATGAATGCCTCGATCACGAACACCGATGTGTTCTTTTCCATAAGATAATAGTTCGCCTGCCTTGATAATTCGAAAAGGACAGAAATACCGTTGGCTGTATTAAAATCATCGTCCATATCAATGATGAACTGGCTCTTCAATGCGGCAATCTTTTCAATCCACTCTTCATTGTTGTCAGCCAGCTCTGCAGAAACCTCTTTCCTGTGTTTCAGGTTCTCATAAGACGTTTTCAAGCGGTCCAATCCCGTCTTGGCATTTTCAAGGAGCTCAAGATTATAGTTGATCGGGTGGCGGTAGTGAACAGATAACATGAAAAATCTCAGTACTTGAGGATCCTGCTCTTTTATAATGTCATGGACAAGGACAAAGTTCCCAAGTGATTTCGACATCTTTTCGTTATCGATGTTGATGTAGCCGTTATGCATCCAATAACGGGCAAATGTCTTGTCATTTAACGCTTCTGACTGGGCAATTTCATTTTCATGATGCGGGAAAGCCAAGTCTTGACCTCCTGCATGAATATCGATTGTTTCTCCTAAATATTTCTTTGCCATTGCAGAGCACTCGATATGCCAGCCCGGCCTTCCTTGTCCCCATGGACTCTCCCAGAAGATTTCCCCTTCTTTCGCCGCTTTCCAAAGTACAAAGTCCAGCGGGTCTTCCTTTTTGTCACCTGCCTCGATTCTTGCTCCCACCTTCAATTCATCAATCGATTGATGGGAAAGCTTACCGTAACCCTCGAATTTCCTGGTTCTATAATAGACATCGCCCTGGGATTCATAAGCATATCCTTTATCAACCAAAGCCTGGATAAAATCGATGATAATGTCCATATTCTCCGTAACCCGTGGATGGACATCGGCTCTTTGGCATCCAAGTGCCTCCGTGTCTTCATGGTAAGCCGCGATGAAACGGTCTGCAATGGCCGGGACATCTTCTCCAAGTTCATTTGCGGCTTTGATTAATTTATCATCCACATCCGTGAAATTGGAGACAAAATTAACATCATATCCTCTGTATTCGAAATACCGATGAACAGTATCAAATACAATCGCCGGGCGGGCATTTCCTATATGAATATAATTGTAAACCGTCGGTCCGCAGACATACATCTTCACCTTGCCTTCTTCGAGCGGTTTGAATTCTTCTTTTCTTCTTGTGAGAGTATTGAAAATTTTAATTGTCATCTTTGCCTGATATCCCCTTTCGTTTGCACTTCTTTAAGCCTTTCTTTTAGTGACAGTATCTGTTTTTCCAGGTCATTGCACCGGTCTGCCACCGGATCAGGAAGATCAGTGTGATTGAAATCTTTCTCTTTCACCTTCACGCCGTCCTGTATGACGACCCTGCCGGGAATACCGACCACCGTCGAATTGGGCGGGACATCTTTCAGGACCACCGAGCCGGCCCCTATCTTAGAATTTTCCCCAACAATTATGGAACCTAGTACTTTTGCGCCAGTTGCCACCAATGCATTATCCTTGATCGTCGGGTGACGTTTTCCTTTTTCTTTTCCCGTACCACCCAACGTGACACCTTGGAAGATTGTTACGTTATCACCAATCTCACACGTTTCCCCTATGACAACACCCATTCCGTGATCGATGAAAAACCGTCTGCCGATTACTGCTCCAGGGTGTATCTCAACCCCTGTGAAAAAACGGCTTAACTGGGATATCACTCTTGCCATGAAATAAAATTTGCGTTTATAAAATGCGTGGGCAAGTCTGTGCCCCCAAATGGCATGCAATCCTGAATAAGTCAGGATGACTTCCAAAGCATTTCGTGCTGCCGGATCCTGGTCAAAAACGGTTTGGATATCTTCTTTAAGACGTTTGAACATTTGAGTTTCCTCCTTTCCTTTTATTCCTATTCTCTGAACTGGAGAATAAAGTGACTGGTTTTAAGACTTTATAATTACTCACATTGAAAGTATTACTTAGCTGTTACTAAAGGTTATTCATAAAAAATAATTTTCCAAAAGAGGGATGTTTGTTATTAGGTAGGTTGATTGGAGCGGAAGGATGTGTGACTCCTGCGGGATTAGCGTGACAGGTGAGACCCCGCAGGCAAAGCCGAGGAGGCTCACCGCACGCCCCGCGGAGTCGCACATCCTGGAGCGGAAATCAACCAACACATTTCAGTGTGAAACAAAGCTTACAAATACAAAAAACGCCTCTGTCCTAAGACAGAGACGCTTTCGGCGCGGTTCCACTCTGTTTGGGTAAAAAGGTAGTTTTTTCCCCAACTTTAACCCTTGTAACGGAAGGAAACCGCCTTTACATACTATTTTCAATAAAGGACTCAGAGGTGCATTTCAAAAAACGAGAGGCTTAAACCACTTTCAGCCGGTGATGGTTCTCTCTGAAAAGCTTCATTTTTTTACTTCTCCTCATCAACACTTTTTCTTATTCGGTTTGTAGTACTTTTAATATATTACAAATCTGCGCAAATGTTAACCCAAAAGACTCTGGATTCGATGTTTTACTTTATCTTTCCCTAAAAGTTCAATGGCATTCGGCAGCTCCGGGCCATGAGTCTGACCTGTTACAGCGGCACGTATAGGCATGAAAAGCTTCTTTCCTTTATGTCCGGTAGACTTTTGAACCGCTTTGATTGATTTTTTGATTTCTGCCGCTTCGTAATTTTCAAGCTGATCGATTTCGTTTACGAAAGCCCGCAGCACTTCCGGTACCTGCTCTTCGGAAAGAACCTCTTTTGCATCCGGATCATAGGAAATATCCTTTTTAAAGAACATTTCCGACAGTTCAACAATTTCAGCACCATAGCTCATTTGCTCCTGATACAAGGCAATCACTTTGCGTGCCCACTCTTTTTCTTCTTCAGAAGGATTCCCGCTGATTTTACCCGCCTTTTCTAAATGAGGCATCGCCAATGAAGCTACTTCATCCAAATCAAGATTCTTCATATATTGGTTGTTCACCCAGAGCAGCTTTTGTTTATCAAACACTGCCGGTGATTTAGACAAGCGTGCAGGATCAAAGATTTCAATGAACTGCTCCTTACTGAACAGCTCTTCCTCCCCTTTTGGAGACCAGCCCAACAGAGCAATAAAGTTAAACAGCGCTTCCGGCATATAGCCAAGCTCTTCGTATTGTTCAATGAATTGGATGATCGTTTCATCACGCTTGCTCAACTTTTTACGGTTTTCATTTACAATCAAAGTCATATGACCGTATACAGGCGGTTCCCATCCAAATGCTTCAAAAACCATTAACTGCTTAGGCGTATTGGATATGTGGTCATCCCCTCTAAGCACATGAGTGATTTTCATTAGATAGTCATCAACCGCTACCGCAAAGTTATATGTTGGGATGCCATTTTTCTTAACGATGACGAAATCACCGATTCCATCCGACTCAAATGAAACATCATCTTTCACGATATCATTGAACTTATAAACTTTTCCAGCTGGCACCTTGAAACGGATGCTAGGCTGGCGGCCTTCACCAGCAAGTTTCTCCTGCTCAGCTTGGGATAGATTGGCACACTTGCCGGAATATCTCGGCATCTCGCCTTTCGCCTGCTGTGCTTCACGCTCTGCTTCCAGCTCTTCTTCCGTACAATAGCATTTATATGCCAGGCCTTTATCTAAAAGCTCTTGATAATACTTGCTGTAGATATGGTTTCGTTCTGACTGGCGGTATGGTCCATATTCGCCGCCTTTATCCACGCTTTCATCCCAGTCTATTCCAAGCCATTGCAAGTATTTAAGCTGGCTTTCTTCTCCGCCTTCAATATTTCGTTTTTCGTCTGTATCTTCAACCCTGATAATGAACTTTCCACCGGTATTTCGGGCAAAAAGGTAGTTGAAGAGCGCTGTTCTGGCATTACCGATATGTAAATGTCCTGTTGGACTCGGAGCATAACGCACTCTGATTTCGTTTGTCATGAGTATTTCCTCCTCGATTCTCAGTATCTCTGCAATATTTTATCACCGTTGGGTAGATGAATAAAGCTATATTGTTGTTCTGCTCGTAAATATGGTGAACATTACTCTTCTCATTAGGCATGGTTTTATAAACCGTTTAAGAAAATTCCGTTGATTTCCGCTGCAGGTGCCCGACTCCGCGGGGCGGGCGGTGAACTAAAAAGCGGAAGCGGCCGATCAGCGACGTACAGATTTTAGGGCTCTCGCATGAGATAAAGGAATCACGAAGAGCTTTAGCGATTCGATGATGACTTATCGCAAGAAGAGAGACCGAAATCTGCTAGTCGCTGGCCGCTGAAGCTGGATTGGCCTCCTCGGCTGCGCCTCCGGGGTCTCACCTGTCATCAAAAGTGGAAGCACCCTGATCAGCCCCGACAGGCAAATGTTCCGAAGAGAATAAAAGGTGTTCTTCCCTTTTATTCTCTTAGGGTTATTTGATCCCGAGGGGCTGGGTGCTGGAACTGGACGTCCCGCTAGTCCCGCAGGAGGTCGTACACCTTCCGCTCCAATCATGAATAGAAAGGTAGGTTTAGTAGTGCAGGACTAACACCTTTTTATAAATGATAATTTTACTTTTAAAAAGGGCTTAGCGGTGGTGAATTTTGCGCTGCATGATACTGATCACAGTCATCCTATTTAAATAATTATCATAAGCCTAGATGACCGACAGCCAAGAAATCCTTTAATACCATGCCTTCTATTCCGTTTTATTGAGTTGATTTAACAACCAGCACGGTAGCCTGCGCGGCGATTCCTTCCCCACGCCCTGTGAATCCGAGTTTTTCTGATGTGGTTGCTTTCACATTCACCTGGGAAATATCCGCTTCCAATAGTTCTGCGATTACTTCCCTCATTTGTGGGATATAAGGGGCCATTTTAGGCATTTGCGCAATGATCGTGCAATCGATATTAGCCAATTCATAACCTTCCTCTTTTACAAGATTCCAAACGTGGCTTAAAAGTTTCCCTGAATCTGCATCCTTGAACTCAGGGTCTGTATCAGGGAAGTGTTTCCCGATATCTCCTCCGGCTATGGTGCCGAGGCACGCATCCGCTACCGTGTGCAGGAGCACATCCGCATCGGAATGGCCAAGCAGTCCCTTTTCATAAGGGATGGTAATTCCCCCGATGATGAGCGGCCTTCCTTCCGTTAATTGATGCACATCAAAACCTTGTCCAATCCTGAACATGACTAACTTCCTTTCAATTCTGATTTTGCCTTCTCTTTGCGAGGATAGCCTCTGCAAAATATAAGTCCTCCGGCGTGGTTATCTTAATATTATCATAGTCACTTTCCACAATCCCGACTTCCTCACCCAGCCGTTCCACGAGCGAAGCATCATCTGTTCCTGTAAAACCTTCCAATTCCGCTTTTATGTGGGCATCCATCAAAAGCTGCATATGAAAAGCCTGCGGAGTCTGAACTTGCCACAAGCTTGAACGCTCTATCGTCTCTTCCACTATACCGTCCGCCGCTCTCTTAATTGTATCCTTTACAGGGGCAGCCGCTATTGCCGCGCCTCTTAATATGGCTTGTTGCACCAACTCTTTTATTACATTACGGGCGATAAACGGACGGGCACCATCATGAACAAGGACTATCTTAGCATCTTGAATTGTTTGGAGTGCATTATATACACTATCCTGGCGCTCTTTCCCACCAATAGCCATTTTCTTCAGCTTAGATATGCCATATCTCTCGGCAAGCTCTTCCAGCGTTTCCTTATCCCCGGGATGCACTGCAAGTATGATTTCTTCACAATCAGGATCTTCCTCAAATACTTCCAACGTATGAATGAGGATCGGCCGCCCCTCAAGTTCCAGCAGCAGTTTATTTTTTCCGGCTTTCATTCTTTTCCCCTGCCCTGCCGCCGGGATGATCACCTGGTATTTCATATGTAAACTCCTATCTCCCTCAGACTGATAAAAAGGCGGTGACAGAACTCTCTCTCAGAGTACATTAGCCACCGCCGGTTTACCATGCTGTTATTTATAATTATCGTTTATAAGGCCTTTTCCAATTGCTTCGGCTTGGCAAAAATCATTCGGCCGGCAGAAGTTTGAAGAACACTTGTGACCAGTACGTCGATGCTCTTTCCAATATAGTTCCTGCCTTCCTCGACAACGATCATTGTACCGTCATCAAGGTAGGCAATGCCCTGCTTCTGCTCTTTTCCATCTTTGATGACCTGGACGCGCAACTCTTCACCAGGCAGAACGACAGGTTTGACCGCATTCGCCAAATCATTGATATTTAATACCTGCACGCTTTGCAAATCACATACTTTATTTAAATTGAAGTCATTCGTGACGACAATTCCATTCGTAATCTTAGCCAGCTTCACCAGCTTGCTGTCCACTTCCTGGATCTCCTCAAAGTCCCCTTCATAAATCTGGACTTCAATCGGCAGTTCTTTCTGGATACGGTTCAGGATATCAAGTCCGCGCCTTCCACGGTTACGCTTTAATACATCTGAGGAGTCCGCGATATGCTGAAGTTCTTCCAGGACGAACTGGGGAATCACGATAATTCCTTCCAGGAATCCGGTTTGGCAGATATCCGCGATGCGTCCGTCGATGATCACGCTCGTATCAAGAATCTTAAGTGTCTTCTCCGGAGCCTCGACCTCATCATCCGCGCCTTTCTTTTTCCCTTTTTCTTTATTTCCCATAGAGAAAAGATTGATGAGTTCATCCCTTTTCTTGAAACCTACCTGGAATCCAAGGTATCCAAGCAGCAAGGTAAGCAGGATCGGCACGACTGTGTTAACAATCGGGATCTGCATTGAATTGAATGGAATGCCGAAGAGATAAGCTACAAACAATCCGAGAATCAAACCTAAGCTTCCAAACAAGATATCGGTTACCGGTGCCTTGACCAGCGAATCTTCAAACCACTTAATAAAATTCTCTACGTACTTAACTGCCCAGAAAGTTAATATATAAAAAATAATAGCTCCTAATATGGCAGTTATATAAGGGTTGTTTAACAACGGTTCATCTGACAAATTCATTAATTTCAGTAAATCGGGAAGAAGAAAAATCCCTAATGTCCCCCCAAGTATAAGGAAACATGCTTGAACGATTCTCTTTAACATCCCCTCACCTCCTCCTACTCATTATAAACAATTTCCTATTTTTGAAACGTACTAAATCGCAATATTTTTTGAATGTAACTAAAAAGAAACACTTTTGTTATATTAGTATAATGGCTCATGCACCAGCCTTTGAAAAAAGGCTAACACTTAATCATGGGGGTGTCAATTTTAAAAAAGTAATATTTTAACATTAATTCAAATACACGACAAATGTCCTACAACTGCCTGTCTGCAAACGTCTGTTCCCTGATCAACTTCAATCCCTGTTTTATTTTGCGGGCCCTTACTTCCCCAATTCCTTCAACATCATCCAGTGCCTCTACATCCGCTTTCAAGATATTTGGCAGGATCTCAAAATTGGTCACAAGATTTTCGATGATGACAATCGGCAACCTTGGAATCTTATTCAGCACCCTGTAACCGCGCGGGCAAACACCATCATCCAAATGAATATATCCGTTATAACCAAGCAATTTCAAGAGCACCGTATCATCCAGCACCTCAGAATGCACCAATTCCTGGAACTTATGCAGAACATCAAATGGCTTTATATTCCGGGCGTGTGAATAATCCCTTATGATCAGCATCGCTTCCTCTTCGATGTCTGATAGCAGTTCATTCATCTGCAGCCTGATCAGCCTTCCTTCTGTTCCCAGTTCGCTCAAATACGTTAAAAGTTCGTTTTTGATCCGTAGGACCATCTCGAACCGGTGCAGCACTTGCAGCAAATCACTGTATGTGATGAGTTCTTCGAATTCCAGGACAGAAAGGTTTGAAATACTTTGATCCAGCACTACCTTATACTTCTCCAATGTCTGGATCGCCTGGTTTGCTTTTGTCAGGATATTTGAGATATCTTTCAAGGCATATCTGAAGTTGCCCTGATACAGAGTAATGACGTTTCTTCTCTGAGAAATGGCAATAACCAGGCATTTTGTCTGCTTGGCTACACGTTCGGCGGTCCGGTGCCTCATACCGGTTTCAGAAGAAGGTACAGTGGCATCCGGTGCCAGCTGTGCATTGGCCAGAATAATCTTTGTGCCTGAATCATTCAAGATGATGGCTCCATCCATTTTCGCCAGCTCATATAGATAACTCGGCGAAAATACACTATTAATATGGAAGCCGCCGTCCACTAATGATTTCACTTTTTCATTGTAACCAATGACGATAAGTCCCCCGGTATTTGCTCTCAGCACATTGTCGATCCCTTCCCTGAGCGGTGACCCCGGAGCGACAAACTGCAGGATATCGGACATCGACTTATCCTGTACCTTCTTCTCATTCATGTACTTATCCTCCTAAAATTTGCTTCAGCGCTTCGTTGATATTTTTTACACCGACGATTTCAATACCGGACGGTGCTTTCCACCCCCCGATGTTATTAGCAGGAATAATGACCCTTTTAAAACCTAGTTTTGCCGCTTCCTGTACACGCTGTTCGATTCTGGATACCCTGCGTATTTCACCTGTCAGCCCGACTTCCCCGATAATACAGTCAAACGGATCGGACGTCTGGTCCCTGAAGCTGGAAGCAATGGATGCCGCAACTGCAAGATCAATGGCAGGTTCATCAAGCTTCACGCCGCCGGCAACCTTCAAATAAGCGTCCTGGTGCTGCAGCAGAAAGCCGGCACGCTTTTCCAAAACAGCCATGATCAACGAAACTTTGCTGTGATCTAATCCAGTTGCCATCCTGCGGGGATTATTGAAACTTGTCGGGGTGACAAGGGCCTGGATCTCAACGAGTACAGGTCTTGTACCTTCCATAGAAGCGACAACGGTAGACCCGGCAGCCCCCTGCGACCTTTCTTCAAGGAAAATCTCTGAAGGATTGGCGACTTCCTCAAGCCCCAGTTCTTTCATTTCAAAGATTCCCATTTCATTGGTCGAGCCAAACCGGTTTTTGACAGCTCTAAGGATTCTATAGGCATGGTGCCTCTCACCCTCGAAATAGAGGACTGTATCAACCATGTGTTCCAGCAGTCGCGGGCCTGCGATCGATCCCTCTTTTGTAACATGCCCGACAATAAATATCGCAATTCCTTTTGTTTTGGCTATTCTCATTAACTCTGCTGTACATTCCCTTACCTGGGAAACACTTCCGGGAGCGGATGTCACTTCCGGATGGAAGATCGTTTGAATGGAATCGACAATGACAAATTCAGGAGCAAGCTCTTCAATAGTGCCATGGATGGCTTCTAAATTGGTTTCTGCATATATATAAAGATCGTCCGCTTTGATGGCCAAACGGTCTGCTCTAAGCTTTGTCTGTTTAATGGATTCCTCGCCGGATATATATAGAACTTTGTGTTTACCCTCTGCTAATTGAGATGAAACCTGCAGCAGTAAAGTTGACTTACCGATACCGGGATCTCCGCCGATCAGAATAAGAGAACCGGGAACAACTCCTCCTCCAAGCACCCTGTTCAACTCTCCAGAATCTGTCTCTACTCTTGGTTCCTGCCTGGATTCAATCGATATAAGTTTTTCAGCTTTTGAAGGTCCCTGTTGTACCGAATGCTTAAAGGCACCCCTTGGTTGTTTCCCTGTAATCTCTACTTCTTCGACCATCTTATTCCACTCTGAACAGCCAGGACATCTGCCCATCCATTTTGCTGATTCATAGCCGCAAGATTGACACATAAACTTTGTTTTCTTTTTAGCCAACTGTATTACCTCTCTCTTCTATATCTATGTGAATTATTTTATTGAAATACTACTTTAGGGAACATCGTATACTTTTTTGAAGGAAGGTGACAAAAATAAGAGGGAAAATAAAACAAACCGGACATTAGTTTCATTGACACCCCCGGGGAAAGTGGCAACTGGCCGTATCTCACCAGGCTTGGTTAAAAAATGAAAAAAGGCAAGCCAAGAGCAGCCCTTATCCAGATGACGGCCCTGCATGACAGCAGAGCCTCCATCAAGGAGTAAGAATGACTGCTCTTGATTGCTTTACCTTAATTATGAAGATGTATTCGTTGTCTCTTTCATCCGGACAGTGAATTCATTCTCTTCTACATCAATGACAATATTCTGACCTGTCAAGACCGTGCCTCTCAACAGCTCTTCAGAAAGACGGTCTTCGATATGCTTCTGGATCGCACGGCGTAATGGACGGGCCCCGTATTCTGGATCAAAGCCTTCATCGGCAATCTTCTCTTTAGCTGCGTCTGTGAGTTCTAAGGAGATATCCTGTTCTTTCAGTCTATTTGTCAATTGATCAGACATCAATGTCACAATTTCTTTCAGATGGGCTTTTTCAAGAGAATGGAAGACGATGATTTCATCGATACGGTTCAGGAATTCCGGACGGAAAGCCCTCTTCAGCTCCTCCATCACTTTTCCTTTCATATCTTTATAATCCTGTTCACCATCCTGGATGTTAAAGCCGACATGTTTATTCTTTTTCAGTGAGTCCGCCCCTACGTTTGACGTCATGATAAGGACGGTATTCCTGAAGTCGACTGTACGGCCTTTACTGTCAGTCAGGCGCCCGTCTTCCAGGACTTGAAGCAGGATATTGAATACATCAGGATGTGCTTTCTCGATTTCATCAAGCAGGATGACTGAATATGGCTTTCGGCGTACCTTTTCTGTAAGCTGGCCGCCTTCATCATATCCTACATAACCCGGAGGCGAACCGACAAGGCGTGAAGTCGAGTGTTTTTCCATATACTCTGACATATCAATCCTGATCATCGCTTCCTCGTCACCGAACATAGATTCAGCTAGTGCCCTGGCCAATTCTGTTTTACCAACACCCGTAGGTCCAAGGAAAACGAATGAGCCGATCGGCCTCTTCGGATCTTTCAAGCCGGCTCTTGCTCTTCTTACTGCTTTTGATACAGCCTTCACTGCCTCATCCTGGCCGATGACACGGGAGTGAAGGATTTCTTCCAGCTTAAGAAGTTTATCCGTTTCGGTCTGAGCCAGCTTGCTGACAGGGATGCCGGTCCAGCTGGAGACGACTTTTGCAATATCTTCGACGGTTACTTCCGTATTCTCCTGACCCTGCTTTTCTTTCCAGGTTTTCTTAGTTTCTTCAAGTTCTTCCCGCAAGCGCTGTTCCGTATCTCTCAGGGAAGCGGCTTTTTCAAATTCCTGACTCTGGACTGCTGCATCTTTCTCTTTCCTGATCTCTTCCAGCTTCACTTCCAGCTCTTTCAGATTAGGAGGGGTCGTATACGAGCGCAGCCTCACCTTGGAACCCGACTCATCAATAAGGTCGATGGCTTTATCCGGCAGGAAACGGTCTGAAATGTAGCGGTCTGATAGCTTGACTGCCGCTTCAATGGCTTCATCCGTGATGGACACACGGTGGTGCGCTTCATAACGGTCACGAAGCCCTTTAAGGATTTGAATTGATTCATCTGTTGTCGGCTCATCAACCTGGATTGGCTGGAATCTTCTTTCCAATGCAGCATCTTTTTCAATATATTTACGGTACTCATCAAGCGTCGTCGCACCGATACATTGTAATTCGCCGCGAGCCAGCGACGGCTTCAGTATATTGGATGCATCGATTGCACCTTCCGCTCCGCCTGCACCGATCAATGTGTGAAGCTCATCAATGAAGAGGATGATATTACCGGCCTGGCGGATTTCATCCATGACCTTTTTAAGGCGGTCTTCAAATTCCCCACGGTACTTAGTCCCCGCTACAACTGTCCCCATATCCAACGTCATCACGCGTTTATCGCGAAGGATTTCAGGCACCTCATTATTGACAATCTGCTGCGCCAGTCCTTCGGCAATCGCTGTTTTACCGACACCGGGCTCACCGATCAATACCGGGTTGTTCTTTGTTCTTCTGCTGAGTACTTCAATCACACGTTGAATTTCTTTGCTTCTTCCGATCACCGGATCAAGGCTGTCTTCTCTTGCAATAGCTGTCAGGTCTCTTGCAAGACTGTCCAACGTCGGTGTGTTGGCATTTGTGTTAGTGCCGCCCTGATGGCCGTTCGACTCATTGCTGCCGAGCAGCTGAAGAACCTGCTGTCTTGCTTTATTCAGGCTGACCCCTAGATTATTCAATACACGGGCCGCTACACCTTCTCCTTCTCTGATCAAACCAAGCAGGATATGCTCTGTCCCAACATAAGAGTGGCCGAGCTTTCTCGCTTCATCCATTGAAAGTTCAATCACCTTTTTCGCTCTCGGTGTATAATGGATCGTCTGGGAATTTTCTTTACCTTTCCCGATCAGGCTTTCCACTTCTTTCTGAATTTTATCCGGGCTCAGTCCAAGGGCAGCCAATCCTTTCGCTGCAATCCCTTCACCCTCACGCACCAATCCTAAAAGGATATGTTCTGTTCCAATGTTGCTGTGAGATAATCGGATTGCCTCTTCCTGTGCTAAAGCAAGAACCTTCTGAGCTCTTTCAGTAAATCTGCCAAACATCATATTCGTCTCCTCCTAACTACTTCTATTCTCAAGTTTAAGTCGTTCCCGAATAAAGGCCGCTCTTCTTATGTCCCTTTCATCAGGGCGGAGCGGTCCGCCTGAATATTGTTGTAAAAACCCTGGTTGGGTAAGGATCATTAATTCATTTAAAATATTGCGGGATATATTCTGTATATACCCTAAATCAATTCCCAATCTCACATCCGACAAACATTTTGCCGCTTCTTTTGACTCAATTACCCTGCAATTCTCCAATACACCCAGAGAACGGAACACTCTGTCTTCTAATTGTATGTTAGAAGTTTTGACTAATGCTTCCCTTGCTGATTGTTCTTGAGCAATTATCTGTCTAACGACTCCGGCTAGATCATCGACGATATCCTCTTCAGATTTTCCAAGAGTGATCTGATTGGAAATCTGAAAGATATTACCTAAAGCTTCGCTGCCTTCACCGTAAATTCCTCTAACGACAAGACCTAATTGATTAATAGCCGGAATGATCCGATTCATCTGCTGGGTGATGATCAAGGCGGGAAGGTGCATCATGACCGAAGCTCTCATCCCTGTTCCGACATTTGTCGGACATGAAGTGAGATAACCGCTTTTTTCATGAAAAGCAAAATCAAGCTTACTTTCCAGCCAGTCATCAATTTCATCTGCTTTTTTTAAAGCTTCTTTTAACTGCAGTCCAGGATATAAACATTGAATGCGGATGTGGTCTTCCTCATTGACCATGATGCTTATGTCTTCCTTTTCAGAAAGGATAACTGCTCCATAGCTCGATTCATCCGTCAAATTCGGACTTACAAGATGCTTTTCCATAAGGACCCGTTTTTGAAGCGGCTGCATCTCTGACATCTTTAAAAATTCGAGATTTCCATGCTCGCCGGACTCCTCTTCAATGCATTCCTGAACCTCTTCCAGAATTTTATTGGCTTCTTCTGGTGAAAACAGTGTCGGGAAAAGGTACTCATTCAGATTGCGGGCAAGGCGAATCCTTGTACTTAATACGATATCCGAGTTAGGGCCGTCCTCACTCATCCATGAGCTGGATGCCTGACTCAAAAATTTTTCAAGTGACATTACTTACCGCCTCCCTCTTGGAGGATTTCCTTCTCCAGGGATCTAATTTCATCCCTTACCCCTGCTGCCTGTTCAAATTCCTCATCTTGAATCAACTGTTGCAGCTGGGCTCTCAAACTAGTAAGTTTTTTCTTCAGGTGAATGGTACCACCCATCCGAGAAGGAATCTTGCCATGGTGTTCAACATTCCCGCTGTGAACCCTTCGTAAAATCGGTGTCAATTCATCTTTGAATGTCTCATAACAATTCGAACAGCCAAACCGGCCTACATTGATGAACTGCTGAAACGTCATCTTGCATTTATCACATTGAAGCACTTCCTTCTTATGAATCTGTGCCTCCTGTTGTTTCATTGCTGGACTTAAATTTAAAAGTCCGGAAAGAAGACTGTTGACCGAAAAGGCAGGAGATCCCTCGAACATGAACATATCCCCTTTTTCCTTAGCACATTTTTCACATAAATGGACTTCGGTCTTTTCCCCGTTCACAATCTTTGTAAAATGGAGAGTGGCAGGTCTTTCATTACACTCCTGGCAAATCAATTCAACTCACCTCTCCTATTTATATTTTAATGTAATCAGCATCGCCTTCAGCATCCTGGCCCTTAACTCATCTCTATCAGGCAGGTCGATATAGAGCACTGAGCGATCCATCACACTTATCATTATCTTCGCTTCTCTTAAGGTAATAACCTCTTCTTCAACCAATCTGTAAACCAAATCCTCCGCAGTACTTTGAGAGACTCTGCTATCCACAAGGGAGATCAACTGGTCGACCAGATGGGCATGATCATGGGATTGCACCTTCATAATACGGATATATCCCCCGCCGCCCCGCTTACTCTCTACCATATACCCTCTTTCAATCGTAAACCTGGTGTTAATTACATAGTTGATCTGAGAGGGGACACACTGAAACTTGTCAGCAATCTCACTGCGCTTTATCTCAACAATCTCATTGCCGCTTGACTCAAAAACCCTCTTAAGATAGTTTTCGATGATATCGGAAATATTCCTCATCAGGCCTCCTCCTCTTTTGACTTTGACTATATTTGACTAAGATTATACACCAGAACAACTTGTCATTGCAATCCATTAATCTGCTTTAGAAGTTTTCCCAGATGAAGGGGTTTCTTAAACATAGGAATTTGGTTTTGTTGCGGAATTAAGGTAAAGGGGGAGGTTCGCAAAAATATGAGGTCCGTGGAAGAAGTGATTCTATTCACCTGTATGAAAAGCGCTGCGGAAGCTGGTTGTAATTAACTGGGTGGAGGAGGGGATTATTCGGGACCTTTGAATGAAGTTCTCCTTTATGGGGTACCTGCTTGCGGGTTCTTCCAGATTGGGTCCACTATGGATTAATAAACTCCTGACTTGAAAGTAAACGTGTCGAATCCTGCATTAAATAATTGAGCTTTGTGTTAAAATATTTGCCGAATTAAGTCTAATTATCCCTATGACCGTTTGATTTCATTCCAAGGCTGTCTACTACTTATGGATTGGGTGGAATAGTATTATCCTGCGGCTGGGTACGCACGGAATGATGGAGCTTTGTGAAGGATAACAAAATATACTTCTACTCATTGTTACTTATTCAAAAAATGGAAGTTACGCACGAAACTCGCCTTGTTGGTGTATGACTGCTGTATCTGGATACCATCCTCATGTCTTCGCCTCGCAATCTAAAAGTCTGACTGCATAAGAGGATTCTAACAGATCTATTTAGTGTTTTTTAGACTAGAGTATTTGTTTCTAAATCCGGGAGATTGTGCCTACTTGAATAATTGCCTAATACTAGTCTTTTGCGTCTATATCAGATTACGTCCTGCCGTAATCACTTTAGTGGCTATTAACCCTTCATTAATTACAATTTATACACCGATTGCTGTGTTTTATCCCCCTAAAATGAAACACTTAATCAGGGTACTTATGCAGGTAAGGAGAATGTTTAATAGAACTGAAATTACAGGTAGGGAGTCACTACATTTTTATGTCTTCCCCGGGGCTTCCTTGCTCCTGCTCTTGATAAATTTTCAGAACTGAACACACTTGGTTCTTACTCAAAAACAAAAAAGAGCACTTGGGTACTCTTTTAATTGCCTGGCGACGTCCTACTCTCACAGGAGAAACCCCAACTACCATCGGCACAGAAAGGCTCGGCCGGCGATGAGCGGCGAATCTCTTCGTCCGCTTCGCTCGTTCACATCCTCAGCAGAGCCCACTCCGGTGTTCTCTCCCTCCCGTCCTTGACCTTCTTGCTCCTCCCCACCCTCGCTGCTGCTTTTGATGAGATTTGAGAACTGAATACATTCTATTCTTTTTCAATACAAAAAAAGAGCACCCCTTGGGTACTCTTTGGTTGCCTGGCGACGTCCTATTCTCACAGGGGGAGTCCCAACTACCACCAGCACTGAAGGCTCGGCCGGCGATGAGCGGCGAATCTCTTCGTCCGCTTCGCTCGTTCACATCCTCATCGGCAGAGCCCACTCCGGTGTTCTCTCCCTCCCGTCCTCGACCTTCTTGCTCCTCCCCACCCTCGCTCCTGCTTTTGATGGGTTCTCAGAACTAAACACATTTTAATCTTTTTCAAATACAAAAAAAAGAGCACCACTCCGGGTACTCTTTTGATTGACTGGCGACGTCCTACTCTCACAGGGGGAGATCCCCCAACTACCATCGGCGCTGAAGAGCTTAACTTCCGTGTTCGGCATGGGAACGGGTGTGACCTCTTCGCCTTAATCACCAGACAAATATTGCTTGTAACTTGAAAGGACAAAACTTATTATATCAACTTTTCATGAAAAAGCAAGTGCTAATATAAAAATTGTTCTCTCAAAACTAGATAAAGTATGAAGAAAAGAAAGTATTCCGAGTTTCGCTAATAAAGTGTGGTTAAGTCCTCGATCGATTAGTATCTGTCAGCTGCACGTGTCGCCACGCTTCCACCTCAGACCTATCTACCTGATCATCTTTCAGGGATCTTACTCACATAAAGTGATGGGAAATCTCATCTCGAGGGGGGCTTCATGCTTAGATGCTTTCAGCACTTATCCCTTCCGCACATAGCTACCCAGCGATGCCTTTGGCAAGACAACTGGTACACCAGCGGTGCGTCCATCCCGGTCCTCTCGTACTAAGGACAGCTCCTCTCAAATTTCCTGCGCCCACGACGGATAGGGACCGAACTGTCTCACGACGTTCTGAACCCAGCTCGCGTACCGCTTTAATGGGCGAACAGCCCAACCCTTGGGACCGACTACAGCCCCAGGATGCGATGAGCCGACATCGAGGTGCCAAACCTCCCCGTCGATGTGGACTCTTGGGGGAGATAAGCCTGTTATCCCCGGGGTAGCTTTTATCCGTTGAGCGATGGCCCTTCCATGCGGAACCACCGGATCACTAAGCCCGACTTTCGTCCCTGCTCGACTTGTAGGTCTCGCAGTCAAGCTCCCTTGTGCCTTTACACTCTGCGAATGATTTCCAACCATTCTGAGGGAACCTTTGGGCGCCTCCGTTACTCTTTAGGAGGCGACCGCCCCAGTCAAACTGCCCACCTGACACTGTCTCCCACCCCGATCAGGGGCGCGGGTTAGAAGTTCAACACAGCCAGGGTAGTATCCCACCGACGCCTCCACCGAAGCTGGCGCTCCGGTTTCTTAGGCTCCTACCTATCCTGTACAAGCTGTGCCAAAATTCAATATCAGGCTACAGTAAAGCTCCACGGGGTCTTTCCGTCCTGTCGCGGGTAACCTGCATCTTCACAGGTACTATAATTTCACCGAGTCTCTCGTTGAGACAGTGCCCAGATCGTTGCGCCTTTCGTGCGGGTCGGAACTTACCCGACAAGGAATTTCGCTACCTTAGGACCGTTATAGTTACGGCCGCCGTTTACTGGGGCTTCGGTTCGCACCTTCGCTTGCGCTAAGCACTCCCCTTAACCTTCCAGCACCGGGCAGGCGTCAGCCCCTATACTTCGCCTTACGGCTTCGCAGAGACCTGTGTTTTTGCTAAACAGTCGCCTGGGCCTATTCACTGCGGCTCTCTCGGGCTTGCACCCTACCAGAGCACCCCTTCTCCCGAAGTTACGGGGTCATTTTGCCGAGTTCCTTAACGAGAGTTCTCTCGCTCACCTTAGGATTCTCTCCTCGCCTACCTGTGTCGGTTTGCGGTACGGGCACCTTTTTCCTCGCTAGAGGCTTTTCTTGGCAGTGTGGAATCAGGAACTTCGGTACTATATTTCCCTCGCTGTCACAGCTCAGCCTTATGGTGACGGGATTTGCCTCATCACCAGCCTAACTGCTTAGACGCGCATATCCAGCAGCGCGCTTACCCTATCCTCCTGCGTCCCCCCATCACTCAAACGGAAAAGAGGTGGTACAGGAATATCAACCTGTTATCCATCGCCTACGCCTTTCGGCCTCGGCTTAGGTCCCGACTAACCCTGAGCGGACGAGCCTTCCTCAGGAAACCTTAGGCATTCGGTGGACAGGATTCTCACCTGTCTTTCGCTACTCATACCGGCATTCTCACTTCTAAGCGCTCCACCAGTCCTTACGGTCCAGCTTCTCAGCCCTTAGAACGCTCTCCTACCACTGACACCAAATGGTGTCAATCCACAGCTTCGGTGATACGTTTAGCCCCGGTACATTTTCGGCGCAGAGTCACTCGACCAGTGAGCTATTACGCACTCTTTAAATGGTGGCTGCTTCTAAGCCAACATCCTGGTTGTCTAAGCAACTCCACATCCTTTTCCACTTAACGTATACTTTGGGACCTTAGCTGGTGGTCTGGGCTGTTTCCCTTTCGACTACGGATCTTATCACTCGCAGTCTGACTCCCATGGATAAGTCTTTGGCATTCGGAGTTTGTCTGAATTCGGTAACCCGATGAGGGCCCCTAGTCCAAACAGTGCTCTACCTCCAAGACTCTTACTACATGAGGCTAGCCCTAAAGCTATTTCGGAGAGAACCAGCTATCTCCAAGTTCGATTGGAATTTCTCCGCTACCCACACCTCATCCCCGCACTTTTCAACGTGCGTGGGTTCGGGCCTCCATTCAGTGTTACCTGAACTTCACCCTGGACATGGGTAGATCACCTGGTTTCGGGTCTACGACCACATACTCATTCGCCCTGTTCAGACTCGCTTTCGCTGCGGCTCCGTCTTTCCGACTTAACCTTGCATGGGATCGTAACTCGCCGGTTCATTCTACAAAAGGCACGCCATCACCCGTTAACGGGCTCTGACTACTTGTAGGCACACGGTTTCAGGTTCTATTTCACTCCCCTTCCGGGGTGCTTTTCACCTTTCCCTCACGGTACTGGTTCACTATCGGTCACTAGGGAGTATTTAGCCTTGGGAGATGGTCCTCCCAGCTTCCGACGGGATTTCACGTGTCCCGCCGTACTCAGGATCCACTCAAGAGGGAACGAAGTTTCGACTACAGGGTTATTACCTTCTGTGACGAGCCTTTCCAGACTTCTTCGTCTACTTCGTTCCTTTGTAACTCCGTATAGAGTGTCCTACAACCCCAAGAGGCAAGCCTCTTGGTTTGGGCTAATCCCGTTTCGCTCGCCGCTACTCAGGGAATCGCGTTTGCTTTCTCTTCCTCCGGGTACTTAGATGTTTCAGTTCCCCGGGTCTGCCTTCCATACTCTATGTATTCAAGTATGGATACTGCACCATTACGTGCAGCGGGTTCCCCCATTCGGAAATCTCCGGATCAAAGCTTACTTACAGCTCCCCGAAGCATATCGGTGTTAGTCCCGTCCTTCATCGGCTCCTAGTGCCAAGGCATCCACCGTGCGCCCTTTCTAACTTAACCAATAGGTTAATCAAACAAAATATCTCATAAGAGATATCCTAAAATGGCGAATTCTCGGTTCTTTCTTGACTTTCTTCATATATCTTTATCTAGTTTTCAAAGAACAATGTTTTGATGATTGATTATTTTGCTCTCGCAAAAAATCTTATTAAACCATCAAAACTGAACAAAACCAAAACAAATCGTCACGTCTCATATATCCTTAGAAAGGAGGTGATCCAGCCGCACCTTCCGATACGGCTACCTTGTTACGACTTCACCCCAATCATCTGTCCCACCTTAGGCGGCTGGCTCCAAAAGGTTACCTCACCGACTTCGGGTGTTACAAACTCTCGTGGTGTGACGGGCGGTGTGTACAAGGCCCGGGAACGTATTCACCGCGGCATGCTGATCCGCGATTACTAGCGATTCCAGCTTCATGCAGGCGAGTTGCAGCCTGCAATCCGAACTGAGAACGGTTTTATGGGATTTGCTAAACCTCGCGGTCTTGCTGCCCTTTGTACCGTCCATTGTAGCACGTGTGTAGCCCAGGTCATAAGGGGCATGATGATTTGACGTCATCCCCACCTTCCTCCGGTTTGTCACCGGCAGTCATCTTAGAGTGCCCAACTGAATGCTGGCAACTAAGATCAAGGGTTGCGCTCGTTGCGGGACTTAACCCAACATCTCACGACACGAGCTGACGACAACCATGCACCACCTGTCACTCTGTCCCCCGAAGGGGAAAGCCCTATCTCTAGGGTTGTCAGAGGATGTCAAGACCTGGTAAGGTTCTTCGCGTTGCTTCGAATTAAACCACATGCTCCACCGCTTGTGCGGGCCCCCGTCAATTCCTTTGAGTTTCAGTCTTGCGACCGTACTCCCCAGGCGGAGTGCTTAATGCGTTAGCTGCAGCACTAAAGGGCGGAAACCCTCTAACACTTAGCACTCATCGTTTACGGCGTGGACTACCAGGGTATCTAATCCTGTTTGCTCCCCACGCTTTCGCGCCTCAGCGTCAGTTACAGACCAGAAAGTCGCCTTCGCCACTGGTGTTCCTCCACATATCTACGCATTTCACCGCTACACGTGGAATTCCACTTTCCTCTTCTGTACTCAAGTCCCCCAGTTTCCAATGACCCTCCACGGTTGAGCCGTGGGCTTTCACATCAGACTTAAGAGACCGCCTGCGCGCGCTTTACGCCCAATAATTCCGGACAACGCTTGCCACCTACGTATTACCGCGGCTGCTGGCACGTAGTTAGCCGTGGCTTTCTGGTTAGGTACCGTCAAGGTGCCGCCCTATTCGAACGGCACTTGTTCTTCCCTAACAACAGAGCTTTACGATCCGAAAACCTTCATCACTCACGCGGCGTTGCTCCGTCAGACTTTCGTCCATTGCGGAAGATTCCCTACTGCTGCCTCCCGTAGGAGTCTGGGCCGTGTCTCAGTCCCAGTGTGGCCGATCACCCTCTCAGGTCGGCTACGCATCGTCGCCTTGGTGAGCCGTTACCTCACCAACTAGCTAATGCGCCGCGGGTCCATCTGTAAGTGGTAGCAAAAGCCACCTTTCCACTTTTCCTCATGCGGGGAAAAGAACTATCCGGTATTAGCCCCGGTTTCCCGGAGTTATCCCAGTCTTACAGGCAGGTTACCCACGTGTTACTCACCCGTCCGCCGCTGACTTCAGGGAGCAAGCTCCCATCAGTCCGCTCGACTTGCATGTATTAGGCACGCCGCCAGCGTTCGTCCTGAGCCAGGATCAAACTCTCCGATAGAAGTTTGACTTGCTCATTTGCTAATTATAGTGTTAGCAACTTTGTAAGAACAGAGTTCTTACTAGAATTAACGTTGACGTTTTTTGTCTTGTTTTGTTCAGTTTTCAAGGTTCAATAGTCAAGCGCTCTTTAGAGCAGCTTTTACATAATAACACCTTTAAATTGTTGTGTCAATATGTTTTTTAGTGAAGTTTTTTACTGCGCTTCGCTTCGTAAAAAACCAAGTGGAGCCTAGCGGGATCGAACCGCTGACCTCCTGCGTGCAAAGCAGGCGCTCTCCCAGCTGAGCTAAGGCCCCTTAATCTATTAGTTATAGTGGTCGGGAAGACAGGATTTGAACCTGCGACCCCTTGGTCCCAAACCAAGTGCTCTACCAAGCTGAGCTACTCCCCGATTTAAATGAATAATTAATGGCGCGCCCGAGAGGAGTCGAACCCCTAACCTTTTGATCCGTAGTCAAACGCTCTATCCAATTGAGCTACGGGCGCAAATAAAATAATCTGTCACCAGGAGAATCATTCTGGTGCCGAGGACCGGAATCGAACCGGTACGGTAGTCACCTACCGCAGGATTTTAAGTCCTGTGCGTCTGCCAGTTCCGCCACCCCGGCAAGGAAACTGTAATGGAGCGGAAGACGGGATTCGAACCCGCGACCCCCACCTTGGCAAGGTGGTGTTCTACCACTGAACTACTTCCGCGAAATATGGTGCGGGTGAAGGGAGTCGAACCCCCACGCCTTGCGGCGCCAGATCCTAAGTCTGGTGCGTCTGCCAATTCCGCCACACCCGCATATTTCATTTGTTATATTGTTTTATAAGAAAACAATGGTGAGCCATGAAGGACTCGAACCTTCGACCCTCTGATTAAAAGTCAGATGCTCTACCAACTGAGCTAATGGCTCGTGCTAAATTAGAAGTGGTGCCGGCAAGAGGACTTGAACCCCCAACCTACTGATTACAAGTCAGTTGCTCTACCAGTTGAGCTACACCGGCAAGTGTTTGTCTCACAAGGAACAATTATACTAGATTTCACATATCGTTTCAATGTTAGTTTCTGGTAGATTGTTTTACTCCGCGGCGCTTCGTAAAACAAGGAAAGATATTTTGCTTCCGCAAAAATCAGTGGTGGAGGATGACGGGATCGAACCGCCGACCCTCTGCTTGTAAGGCAGATGCTCTCCCAGCTGAGCTAATCCTCCATTATTAAGCCTGGCGACGTCCTACTCTCACAGGGGGAGATCCCCCAACTACCATCGGCGCTGAAGAGCTTAACTTCCGTGTTCGGCATGGGAACGGGTGTGACCTCTTCGCCTTAATCACCAGACGTATTTACTTGAAAGAACATCGTTCTCTCAAAACTAGATAAAGTATGAAGAAAAGAAAGTATTCCGAGTTTCGCTAATAAAGTGTGGTTAAGTCCTCGATCGATTAGTATCTGTCAGCTGCACGTGTCGCCACGCTTCCACCTCAGACCTATCTACCTGATCATCTTTCAGGGATCTTACTCACATAAAGTGATGGGAAATCTCATCTCGAGGGGGGCTTCATGCTTAGATGCTTTCAGCACTTATCCCTTCCGCACATAGCTACCCAGCGATGCCTTTGGCAAGACAACTGGTACACCAGCGGTGCGTCCATCCCGGTCCTCTCGTACTAAGGACAGCTCCTCTCAAATTTCCTGCGCCCACGACGGATAGGGACCGAACTGTCTCACGACGTTCTGAACCCAGCTCGCGTACCGCTTTAATGGGCGAACAGCCCAACCCTTGGGACCGACTACAGCCCCAGGATGCGATGAGCCGACATCGAGGTGCCAAACCTCCCCGTCGATGTGGACTCTTGGGGGAGATAAGCCTGTTATCCCCGGGGTAGCTTTTATCCGTTGAGCGATGGCCCTTCCATGCGGAACCACCGGATCACTAAGCCCGACTTTCGTCCCTGCTCGACTTGTAGGTCTCGCAGTCAAGCTCCCTTGTGCCTTTACACTCTGCGAATGATTTCCAACCATTCTGAGGGAACCTTTGGGCGCCTCCGTTACTCTTTAGGAGGCGACCGCCCCAGTCAAACTGCCCACCTGACACTGTCTCCCACCCCGATCAGGGGCGCGGGTTAGAAGTTCAACACAGCCAGGGTAGTATCCCACCGACGCCTCCACCGAAGCTGGCGCTCCGGTTTCTTAGGCTCCTACCTATCCTGTACAAGCTGTGCCAAAATTCAATATCAGGCTACAGTAAAGCTCCACGGGGTCTTTCCGTCCTGTCGCGGGTAACCTGCATCTTCACAGGTACTATAATTTCACCGAGTCTCTCGTTGAGACAGTGCCCAGATCGTTGCGCCTTTCGTGCGGGTCGGAACTTACCCGACAAGGAATTTCGCTACCTTAGGACCGTTATAGTTACGGCCGCCGTTTACTGGGGCTTCGGTTCGCACCTTCGCTTGCGCTAAGCACTCCCCTTAACCTTCCAGCACCGGGCAGGCGTCAGCCCCTATACTTCGCCTTACGGCTTCGCAGAGACCTGTGTTTTTGCTAAACAGTCGCCTGGGCCTATTCACTGCGGCTCTCTCGGGCTTGCACCCTACCAGAGCACCCCTTCTCCCGAAGTTACGGGGTCATTTTGCCGAGTTCCTTAACGAGAGTTCTCTCGCTCACCTTAGGATTCTCTCCTCGCCTACCTGTGTCGGTTTGCGGTACGGGCACCTTTTTCCTCGCTAGAGGCTTTTCTTGGCAGTGTGGAATCAGGAACTTCGGTACTATATTTCCCTCGCTGTCACAGCTCAGCCTTATGGTGACGGGATTTGCCTCATCACCAGCCTAACTGCTTAGACGCGCATATCCAGCAGCGCGCTTACCCTATCCTCCTGCGTCCCCCCATCACTCAAACGGAAAAGAGGTGGTACAGGAATATCAACCTGTTATCCATCGCCTACGCCTTTCGGCCTCGGCTTAGGTCCCGACTAACCCTGAGCGGACGAGCCTTCCTCAGGAAACCTTAGGCATTCGGTGGACAGGATTCTCACCTGTCTTTCGCTACTCATACCGGCATTCTCACTTCTAAGCGCTCCACCAGTCCTTACGGTCCAGCTTCTCAGCCCTTAGAACGCTCTCCTACCACTGACACCAAATGGTGTCAATCCACAGCTTCGGTGATACGTTTAGCCCCGGTACATTTTCGGCGCAGAGTCACTCGACCAGTGAGCTATTACGCACTCTTTAAATGGTGGCTGCTTCTAAGCCAACATCCTGGTTGTCTAAGCAACTCCACATCCTTTTCCACTTAACGTATACTTTGGGACCTTAGCTGGTGGTCTGGGCTGTTTCCCTTTCGACTACGGATCTTATCACTCGCAGTCTGACTCCCATGGATAAGTCTTTGGCATTCGGAGTTTGTCTGAATTCGGTAACCCGATGAGGGCCCCTAGTCCAAACAGTGCTCTACCTCCAAGACTCTTACTACATGAGGCTAGCCCTAAAGCTATTTCGGAGAGAACCAGCTATCTCCAAGTTCGATTGGAATTTCTCCGCTACCCACACCTCATCCCCGCACTTTTCAACGTGCGTGGGTTCGGGCCTCCATTCAGTGTTACCTGAACTTCACCCTGGACATGGGTAGATCACCTGGTTTCGGGTCTACGACCACATACTCATTCGCCCTGTTCAGACTCGCTTTCGCTGCGGCTCCGTCTTTCCGACTTAACCTTGCATGGGATCGTAACTCGCCGGTTCATTCTACAAAAGGCACGCCATCACCCGTTAACGGGCTCTGACTACTTGTAGGCACACGGTTTCAGGTTCTATTTCACTCCCCTTCCGGGGTGCTTTTCACCTTTCCCTCACGGTACTGGTTCACTATCGGTCACTAGGGAGTATTTAGCCTTGGGAGATGGTCCTCCCAGCTTCCGACGGGATTTCACGTGTCCCGCCGTACTCAGGATCCACTCAAGAGGGAACGAAGTTTCGACTACAGGGTTATTACCTTCTGTGACGAGCCTTTCCAGACTTCTTCGTCTACTTCGTTCCTTTGTAACTCCGTATAGAGTGTCCTACAACCCCAAGAGGCAAGCCTCTTGGTTTGGGCTAATCCCGTTTCGCTCGCCGCTACTCAGGGAATCGCGTTTGCTTTCTCTTCCTCCGGGTACTTAGATGTTTCAGTTCCCCGGGTCTGCCTTCCATACTCTATGTATTCAAGTATGGATACTGCACCATTACGTGCAGCGGGTTCCCCCATTCGGAAATCTCCGGATCAAAGCTTACTTACAGCTCCCCGAAGCATATCGGTGTTAGTCCCGTCCTTCATCGGCTCCTAGTGCCAAGGCATCCACCGTGCGCCCTTTCTAACTTAACCAATAGGTTAATCAAACAAAATATCTCATAAGAGATATCCTAAAATGGCGAATTCTCGGTTCTTTCTTGACTTTCTTCATATATCTTTATCTAGTTTTCAAAGAACAATGTTTTGATGATTGATTATTTTGCTCTCGCAAAAAATCTTATTAAACCATCAAAACTGAACAAAACCAAAACAAATCGTCACGTCTCATATATCCTTAGAAAGGAGGTGATCCAGCCGCACCTTCCGATACGGCTACCTTGTTACGACTTCACCCCAATCATCTGTCCCACCTTAGGCGGCTGGCTCCAAAAGGTTACCTCACCGACTTCGGGTGTTACAAACTCTCGTGGTGTGACGGGCGGTGTGTACAAGGCCCGGGAACGTATTCACCGCGGCATGCTGATCCGCGATTACTAGCGATTCCAGCTTCATGCAGGCGAGTTGCAGCCTGCAATCCGAACTGAGAACGGTTTTATGGGATTTGCTAAACCTCGCGGTCTTGCTGCCCTTTGTACCGTCCATTGTAGCACGTGTGTAGCCCAGGTCATAAGGGGCATGATGATTTGACGTCATCCCCACCTTCCTCCGGTTTGTCACCGGCAGTCATCTTAGAGTGCCCAACTGAATGCTGGCAACTAAGATCAAGGGTTGCGCTCGTTGCGGGACTTAACCCAACATCTCACGACACGAGCTGACGACAACCATGCACCACCTGTCACTCTGTCCCCCGAAGGGGAAAGCCCTATCTCTAGGGTTGTCAGAGGATGTCAAGACCTGGTAAGGTTCTTCGCGTTGCTTCGAATTAAACCACATGCTCCACCGCTTGTGCGGGCCCCCGTCAATTCCTTTGAGTTTCAGTCTTGCGACCGTACTCCCCAGGCGGAGTGCTTAATGCGTTAGCTGCAGCACTAAAGGGCGGAAACCCTCTAACACTTAGCACTCATCGTTTACGGCGTGGACTACCAGGGTATCTAATCCTGTTTGCTCCCCACGCTTTCGCGCCTCAGCGTCAGTTACAGACCAGAAAGTCGCCTTCGCCACTGGTGTTCCTCCACATATCTACGCATTTCACCGCTACACGTGGAATTCCACTTTCCTCTTCTGTACTCAAGTCCCCCAGTTTCCAATGACCCTCCACGGTTGAGCCGTGGGCTTTCACATCAGACTTAAGAGACCGCCTGCGCGCGCTTTACGCCCAATAATTCCGGACAACGCTTGCCACCTACGTATTACCGCGGCTGCTGGCACGTAGTTAGCCGTGGCTTTCTGGTTAGGTACCGTCAAGGTGCCGCCCTATTCGAACGGCACTTGTTCTTCCCTAACAACAGAGCTTTACGATCCGAAAACCTTCATCACTCACGCGGCGTTGCTCCGTCAGACTTTCGTCCATTGCGGAAGATTCCCTACTGCTGCCTCCCGTAGGAGTCTGGGCCGTGTCTCAGTCCCAGTGTGGCCGATCACCCTCTCAGGTCGGCTACGCATCGTCGCCTTGGTGAGCCGTTACCTCACCAACTAGCTAATGCGCCGCGGGTCCATCTGTAAGTGGTAGCAAAAGCCACCTTTCCACTTTTCCTCATGCGGGGAAAAGAACTATCCGGTATTAGCCCCGGTTTCCCGGAGTTATCCCAGTCTTACAGGCAGGTTACCCACGTGTTACTCACCCGTCCGCCGCTGACTTCAGGGAGCAAGCTCCCATCAGTCCGCTCGACTTGCATGTATTAGGCACGCCGCCAGCGTTCGTCCTGAGCCAGGATCAAACTCTCCGAAAGAAGTTTGACTTGCTCATTTTGCTAATTATAGTGTTAGCAACTATATAAGAGCTGTGCTCTTATTAGAATTAACGTTGACGTTTTTTGTCTTGTTTTGTTCAGTTTTCAAGGTTCAATTTCCGTCGCTCGTTTTTGGCGACTTGATTATCTTAACATCTTTCAAAAGCTGAGTCAACAACTTTTTTAAAATGTTTTTTGTGTTGTCCACCGCGTTTTGCGGCAACAGATAATAATATACCACCTATTTTAGGACCATGCAACACTTTTTTGAAATAAATTTAAAAAGCTCCGGCTGATGACAGCCGGAGCTTTAAAAAATACTAGTCGCGATGACGCATTAATGGGAATAACAGAACGTCACGGATTGAAGGTGAATTTGTTAAGAGCATAACCAGGCGGTCGATACCGATGCCCAGACCTCCTGTTGGAGGCATTCCATATTCAAGAGCTTCAATGAAGTCGTCATCCATCATATGAGCCTCATCGTTGCCCTCTTCCCTTTCTTTCAGTTGAGCTTCGAACCTTTCTCTCTGATCGATAGGGTCGTTCAACTCGGTAAAGGCATTCGCATGCTCGCGGCCTACGATAAATAGTTCAAAGCGGTCCGTGAAACGGCCGTCTTCATCATTCTTTTTCGCAAGCGGAGAGATTTCTACCGGGTGGCCGTAGATGAAAGTAGGCTGAATCAGCTTGTCTTCTACTTTTTGCTCGAAGAACTCATTCAGGATATGTCCGTATTGCATAGTAGGCTTTACTTCGATGCCATGCTCTTTTGCCAGGGCATGTGCTTCTTCATCAGTCATTTCTTGCCAGAAGTCTGCACCTGTATGTTCCTTGACGGCATCTACCATATGAAGACGAGTCCATTGCGGCTCTAGGTTCACTTCGTAGTCGCCGTACTGCACAGTAGTAGAACCGAATACTTCTTTAGCGATATGGGCAATCAGATTTTCGGTAAGAGCCATGATGTCACGGTAGTCAGCATATGCTTCATACAACTCGATCATTGTGAATTCCGGATTGTGGCGGGTAGACACACCTTCATTACGGAATACACGTCCTATTTCATAGACTTTCTCCATTCCGCCGACAATCAACCTTTTCAAGTGGAGCTCGATAGCAATACGCATATACAGCTGCATATCGAGTGCATTATGGTGAGTGATGAAAGGACGCGCGGATGCCCCTCCGGCAATCGCATGCATCATCGGTGTTTCCACTTCCAGGTATCCGTTGTTATCCAGGTACCTTCTCATGGACTGGATAATCTTGCTTCGGGCGATAAATGTCTGTTTACTCTCCTGGCTTGTAATCAAGTCAAGGTATCTTTGGCGGTAACGCTGTTCAACATCTTTTAAGCCGTGGAACTTTTCGGGAAGCGGTCTTAATGACTTAGTAAGGAGATTGAACTCCTTCGCTTTAATGGAAAGTTCCCCTACTTTGGTTTTGAAGATGGTTCCTGTTATACCCACCAGGTCGCCCAGGTCAGCAGTATTGAAGATCTCATATTCTTCATCACCTACAGCATCTTTACGGACGTAGATCTGGATTTGGCCTGCAAGGTCCTGTATGTGCGCGAAGCCCGCTTTACCTTTTCCTCTTTTCGTCATGATTCTTCCAGCGATTGTAACGGAAGCATCTTTCTCTTCCAATTCCTCTTTTGAGAAAGAATCATATTGTTCTTTAATGTCTTGCGAAGTATGTGAACGATCGAAACGTTTACCGAATGGATCCAACCCTTTTTGACGGAGATTCTCCATCTTTTCACGTCTCACCCGCAGCTGGTCATTAATTTCTTCGTGACTCATTACTTTCACTCCTGTTCTATCTGCTAGTTTTAAATAAAGCTGTTTTCGAAAGGATTGTTGCAGCCGAACAATACCGGATACGAATGCAGCATGATCGCGAGCACTTTTCCGTGACATTTGAAAGTTGCTGTATTCATAGAAATCACTTTCAACAAATTTCTACGAGAAGAGCCTTATCAAATTAGCTATATGATTTTATACCCTACTATTTTACACAATATATGTAATTCGAACACCCCTAAAGGTCTTTTATATTGAAAAAGGTTTTATTTTTGAGAAAAAGTCATCTTTCTACCCGCAGCACGACCAGGTTACATTGAGGCATTGGATTACAGAAAAAAGAGGGCTGATTGCATTTAAGCCCTTCAGTCCCTCCATGATTACAGCTCACTTCGGTCGGAGCCTATTCAACACCGCCGATTCCTACTATATAAATTCTATTTTTCGTCAGAAGGTTCAAGGTCTGCACGCGGGATTCCCAGAATTTCCGCTACCTTCTCCAGGAAATCTTCTGTAGGGAGGCGGCTGCCTCTTTCGATTTCTCCCAGTACCGAAACGGAAATGCCGATCTTCCTGGCCAGCCCCTCCTGCGTTAAGCCCTTCAGCTTTCTGAATGCACGTATACGTCTTCCCCACTTATCTGTTTCCATAACCGAACTCCTTCTTTATCAGGTATTTCGTCTAGAAGATCCACCATAGGGGCATTGAACTTAGGATGTTTGATTGTCTGGGACAGTTCCGTGAGAGGCACGAGCACAAAGCTTCGTTCATGCATCCGCGGATGAGGAACAATTAGTTCTTCTGTTTCAATATTTTCTTCATTATAGAGTAAAATGTCAAGGTCTATAATCCGCGGACCCCAGCGGAATTCCCGCTCTCTTCCAAGATCCTTTTCCACCTGAAGACACTGACGGAGAAGGGTTTCTGCCTTTAGGGAAGTTCTGATTTCCAGAACGAGATTCAAAAATTTCCCTTGTTCAGTAAAGCCCACCGGATCGGTCTCGTAAATGGAAGAAACCCTTGTTACTTCTATTTCATGATGTTCATTTAACGTTCTGATGGCATCTTTTAAGTAATGTTCCCTGTCACCTACATTAGACCCCAGAGATAGGTATGCGTATGAATTCATATCAGCGCCCCCTGGTGATTTCCACAGATACCGAACGATAATGACCCGGAATCGGCGGATCAGGTTTAATTACTTCTATTGTACAGTTTTTGACTTTTGTAAAATCCTGAAGGATCCGCTCAGACAACTTTTCAGCCAGAGCTTCAAGGAGTTTATATGGCTTTCCCTCCACAACTTCCCTGCACACTGAATATACTTCACCGTAATTGACGGAGTCTTGAATATCATCGCTTCTTCCTGCTTCCGAAAGGTCGATGTCTAGTGTTACACTGACACGGAACCGCTGTCCCAGCCTGGTTTCTTCAGGGAAGACCCCGTGATAGCCGTAAAACTCCATTTCATTCACTTTGATCTTATCCACTATATTCACCCTTTCCGAGCATAGCATCCATCATGACAGCCATCCTTTTCATTTCTTTCACATCATGGACGCGTACCATGTGGCACCCTTTTTGAATACCGAAGCAAACTGTCGCCCCCGTCCCCTCCATCCGCTCTTCTACCGGGAGATCAAGGACGGAACCGATCATGCGTTTTCTCGAGGTAGCCAACAGGACCGGGAATCCCATGTCCACAAAACGGTCAAGGTTTCTCATCATTTCAAGGTTAAGGTCAAGGTCTTTGGCAAACCCGATGCCTGGGTCGAGTATGATATTCCCTCTTGGCACCCCGGCATCCAGTGCAATATCAATACTCTCTTGAACATCTCGCAGGGCGTCGGTCATAAAATCTTCATAATCGGTGTTTTCTCGATTGTGCATCAGGATGATCGGCGCATTGAAATCTGCAGCAACAGCCGCAATTTCTCTGTCACGCTTTGCCCCCCAGACATCGTTGATGATATGAGCACCCGCCTCCAATGCTTTTCTGGCTGTCCCGGCTTTGTAGGTATCAATGGAAATGGGAACGTCCACTTCCCTCGAGATCGCTTCAATGATAGGACACACCCGTTGGATTTCCTCTTCTTCTGGTACCGGTTCATGGCCGGGCCTGGTTGATTCACCGCCGATATCAATAATATCGGCTCCCTCCGCGGCCATTTCTTTTGCACGTTGAACAGCTTGTTCCAAAGCATTGTACTTCCCGCCATCAGAAAAGGAGTCAGGGGTGACATTTAATATCCCCATTATTAGTGTTCTTTTTTGATAGTCAAGCTGATAGGGTCCTGCTTTGATCGATGAAGTCATCTGCTCAGCTCCCATGTAGTTCGTTTTTTGAAAATAATCGTCTTGCATCATGTTCATAATGACGGTAAAGGGTTGTAGTTATTTCACCATGCTTCCCCGGAAAACTTTTTCCTGAAAAAGAATGAATGGGGACAATTTCCTGAACGGAGTTTGTGAAGAAGGCTTCACTGGAATGGAGTAAAGCCTCAGGGCGGTATAATCCCGTCTCACAGGGAATGCCTGTTTTTTGTGATAACTCAATGATATACTCCCTGGTAACCCCGTTCAATATACCTGTCTCCAATGAAGGGGTGTGAAGAATGCCATCCGTCACCCAGAAAATGTTGGATGCGACGCCTTCTGCAATAAAACCCTCTTTTGTTAAAAACACCCCTTCTTTTCCCGGATCATCGCCAATTTCTCTCTTGGCGGCAATATTATTAAAATAGTGATGAGATTTAAGCCTCACCACTGTTTCAGGTGTATTTCTCGCCAAGTTCAATAAGACTGCTTCCTTTTCTCGCAGCGGCACTAATGGCGGCAGCTCCTTTTGAAACAGGATGATATTCGGCTTTTCATAAGGTGTGGTCCGGAGACCTATTTCTCCTTCACCCGCTGAAATATTCAAGCGGAGGTAGGAATCGGGCAGCCCATTCTTCTCTGAAAGGGAAGAAACCATACCGGGGATATCCAGGGTATTCATATCCAACTCAATATTCAACGTATCCAAACCGCTTTGAAGCCGTTTCAGATGGTCGTCCAGCAAAAAAGAATGACCTCCGTAAGTTCTCATCGTTTCAAAAAGACCCATACCGTAAAGAAATCCATGGTCAAAAGGAGAAATTACCGCATTTTCCTTATGCACGATATCACCGTTTAAATATATGAACAAGCGTTTCCCTCCTAAACTGGCAAGGCTGCTTTTTTATAGGTAGTGAGGAAATTCGCGAGAAGCTGCTTCCCTTCCTCAGTAATGATGGATTCCGGATGAAACTGCACACCCTCAATCGGAAGGTGCTTATGGCGGATGGCCATAATCTCTCCCGCTTCTGTTTCCGCTGTGATTTCCAGACAATCCGGCAATGTTTCTTTTTTAACAATCAAAGAATGGTAACGACCTGCTTGAAACGGGTTAGACAGGTTTTCAAAAATTGTTTTGCCGGTATGGGTGACGGAAGATGTCTTGCCGTGCATAAGTCTTTCAGCTTTGACGACCTCACCGCCGAAAACCTGGGCAATCGCCTGGTGTCCAAGACAGACACCAAATATCGGGATCTTGCCGGAAAAATACTCTATCGCTTCAAGGCTGATTCCCGCGTCATTCGGGGTACACGGTCCAGGGGATATCATCAGATAATCCGGCTCCAGCAGCTCTATTTCTGCAATGTTGATTTCATTGTTGCGTTTAACTACAATTTCTTCGCCAAGCTCACCTAAATACTGAACAATGTTATATGTGAAAGAATCAAAATTATCGATCATTAGTATCATTTATCTGCACCCTCTGCCAGTTCTTTTGCTTTCCAAACTGCTTTTGCTTTTTTCAAGGACTCCTTGTATTCATGTTTAGGGTTGGAATCAATGACAACTCCTGCTCCTGCTTGAATATAGGCCTGTCCATCTTTTGCAAACAGCGTCCGGATGACGATGTTGAGTTCCATATCTCCATTAAAGCCGATCCAGCCAATGGAACCCGTATAAATTCCTCTTCTCACCGGTTCCAGTTCTTCAATAATCTCCATTGTCCTTACCTTAGGCGCCCCTGTTATAGTGCCTCCCGGGAAAACTGAGCGTATTAGATCTTTACCATTTTTATTATTTGCTATCGTTCCTCTGACGTTGGATACGATATGCATCACGTGTGAATATTTTTCTATCACCATGAACTCATTTACTTCTACCGTTCCGTACTGACATACCCTGCCAAGGTCATTTCTCTCGAGATCCACCAACATGACATGTTCTGCCCGTTCCTTTTCATTGTGAATCAGTTCATCCGCCAGTTTCTGGTCTTCGAGTTCATTTTCTCCTCGGGACCGGGTACCTGCAATCGGTCTTGCGCTTACCTCTGTCCCTTTCTTTTTCACCAGTAGTTCAGGGGATCCTGAAGCAATCTGGAAATCCGGTGTATGAACATAGCTCATATACGGGGAAGGGTTAAGCTCCCTGAGTTTCTTGTATATCTTATAAGGGGAGGCGGCTAACTTCTGAGACTGTCTGACAGAGAGATTGACCTGGAAGACGTCCCCTTCCTTAATATAATGTTGGATCTTCTCAACCGCCGATATGAACTGGTCTTCGCTCATGGAGAACGAACGTTCCACCGGGGGCTGATTCTCCAATCCTCTTTCTTCAGAAACCGGCTGCTTCAACGCTTCCTTCCAATCGCTTAGAAAGGTATGAAAAGTATCGGCCCCTTCATTATCCGCCATCAGCCAGATTTCTTCTGTTTCATGGTCAAACACAGCCCATTGATTAAACACCATATAATAAAGGTCAGGTGTGTTCAAATCATCCTGTGCATTTGTGCCCAGCTGTTCAATCTGTCTCGCGTAGTCATAGCTGATGAATCCCATTGCACCGCCTTGGAAGTCGGGCAGTGAAGGATCCCTGTCTCTGTACCTCTTTTGAAGACGGCTGTATAAAACATCAAGAGGATCTCCATTGAAGATCTCCGTCTTATCCTCCTCACAGATCTCCACCCTGTTATCCTTTGCATTTATAATTGATACCGGATCAAACCCGGCGATACTGTATTTTCCACCCCGGCCGCTTTCAAGAAGAATATGATGATCGATTTCAGCCGTTAAAGTTTCATAGGCATGAAAGAAATCAGCTTTCGAGGATCTTATTTTTTCATGATGAAGTTTAGTCTCCACGGATGGTTCACTCTCCTAGTTTTTCTCTTCCTCCATCATACATGAATAACCGCGCTGTTTCATAGTCCAAATGCACGTTGGCGGTTAGTGGTTTCACTTTTCAAAAAAAGTTGGCCAAGTTGATATCAAGCAACATCGCAGGTCCTGTCAATATGTTCGGAATATCTATTAACAACTTTTAGTACTATATTGGTCTTGGTAGCAACTACTGAACCACCGGGGCCGTGTCCAACTAAATCGGAAAAAAAGATATAAAAAAAGACCAGGAATAATCCTGGTCCCAGATAATCAATCTTCGAATTGATACAGCGGCGTACTTAAGTATCTTTCACCATTACTCGGAATGACCGCTAAGACTTTCTTTCCTTTACCCAGCTCTTTAGCCACTTTAAGAGCAGCACTGATGGCAGCGCCTGAAGAGATTCCTCCAAGGATGCCTTCTTCTTTAGCCGCACGGCGGGCATAATCAAATGCTTCTTCATTTTTAACAGTGATGACTTCATCGTAAACATCTGTTTTCAAAATATCCGGCACAAAACCTGCGCCGATACCCTGGATTTTATGCGGACCGGGACTTCCTCCAGATAAAACAGGGGAATCAGCCGGTTCTACCGCGTAAATTTTCACATTAGGGAAGTTTTCTCTCAAAACCTGTCCGGCTCCTGTAATAGTACCACCCGTTCCGATACCTGAGATGAATGCATCGAGACTGTCCATTTGCTCTACGATTTCCTTTCCAGTCGTTCTGCGGTGAACTTCAGGATTTGCTTCATTTTTGAACTGCTGAGGCATGAAATAGCCTTTTTGTTTAGCCAGCTCTTCCGCTTTGCGGATTGCACCGCCCATCCCTTCGGAACCAGGAGTAAGAACCAATTCGGCACCATAAGCACGGAGAAGGTTTCTTCTTTCCATACTCATGGTGTCCGGCATGACGAGCACTGCTTTATACCCTTTGGCAGCCGCCACCATCGCCAGGCCGATACCTGTGTTACCACTTGTCGGTTCCACTATGGTGTCCCCTGATTTTAAATTTCCAGACTCCTCGGCAGCTTCAATCATTGCAAGAGCAATTCTGTCCTTAACACTGCTTCCGGGGTTCATGTATTCTAACTTCAAGTAAACATCTGCACTATTTTCATCACCAAGGCGGTTCAATTTTACAATCGGCGTCTGTCCCACTAAGTCTGTGATTGAGTTTGCGATTCTTGCCATGTTACCCCTCCTAATCCCAAGTAATTCCATGGGTTTTAAATAAAATTATCAATATTCTGTCAACATGTCAATCAATAAGCGAGGTTTCCTGACCGGCTCTGTACGGAACGGATATTCCTTTTCGGGCAGATTTGGCTGGATTGTCAATCAACCAGTTTCTCCTTTTTAAAAAAGAAGCACGGCAGCCACCGGACTTCTTTTCTATCGGCTTTACAAAAAGTTTGTTGCTGCCTGATATATAGCTTTCAAGAGGCAGGCCTTTGTCCCCTAGAGAAGAATCCAGTTCTTCGGATTTTTCCGAAAGCAGGAATCTCTAAGAAAGCAGCCTTTCTTTAAAAGCTTCCTTCATAAAACCATTCAACTTCTAGCTCTTCCCAGAAATCTTCCGGCTTCACTGAATTTTCCACCTGCTCCATTGCAAGCCTTCTCTGAATCTGGTCTTTTACCTCATCCATAGAATAGTCATGGGCTTCAAGCTTATCCTTCAGAAGAAATATATAATACCGCCCTTCCCATTCCAAGATTTCAGAATGTCCACCTTTATCCAGCGATTGAATAGATTCGGCGGAATCCCCTGCTAATATATGCGAACCCGCCGGAATATATCCGATATCTCCACCCTGTACGGCTGAAATTTCATCAATCGAACGCTCCATAGCAAGGGCGTGAAAGCTTGAACCTTCTTCAATTTCCTTTGCAATTTGTTCAGCATCTTCACGGCTTGCTGCGACAATTTGCGAAAGTTTATACATCTCTGGTATTGAGTATTGCTCACGGTTTTCGTTGTAGTATCTCTCGATTTCCTCAGAAGGGATTTCTACATCTTTTGTGACCAGCTTTTCCAAAAGGAGCTCCGCCCTGACTCTTTCCCTCAATATTTCCTCACTGACCTCTGATTCTTTATCATAGGTATTGTACACACTTTTGATCAGAGTGATTTCTTTTTCGAGTTCTTCGTCAGTCACTGTAATATCATATTTATCTGCAAGCTGAACCATTACCTTCTGGTTAATCAGCTCCCTAAGGACTTCTTTTCCATAACGCTTCTCCATTTCATACATCCACGACTCACGGCTGATTGTCTCTCCATCCACCGTTGCCGCCGTTTCAGCACCGGCCAGGTCCGTCTCGTCCGAACCCGCCTCAGGTTTTGTAAAATAAAGCAGCATTGTCACTACATTTACAGCAAGCAGAATAAGTACCAGCGCCGTTAAAACCGATCTCTTTAATCTCACCTTGCATCCATCCCCTTAAAGGTTACTGCAAATTTTCTCCCTCATTCTTCAATTCCATCAGCTCTTCTGCTGAATAATGATAGGCTTCATTACAGAAGTGGCACTGCGTTTCAGCGCCGCCGTCTTCATCGATCATTTCCTGGATTTCATCTGCTCCTAAGCTTGCAATGGCAGCACCAAAGCGGTCTTTGGAACAGCGGCATTCGAATTGGACAGGCATCTTATCAAGGAACTTCACATTATCTTCTCCGAGAAGCTCCTGAAGAAGTTCTTCCGGTGTCAATCCTTTTTCTATCAATTTAGATACTGGCGGGATTGACTGAAGCCTGTTCTCTATTTCTGTAATCGTATCATCCGGTGTTCCCGGCATTAATTGAATGATAAATCCTCCTGCAGCAAGAATGGAATTATCAGGGTTCACCAAAACTCCGACTCCCACCGATGAGGGAACCTGCTCTGAAGTCACAAAGTAGTAAGTAAAGTCCTCTCCAAGTTCTCCAGAAACAATCGGCACTTGCCCTGTAAAATGGTCGCGCATTCCGATGTCTTTAACGACTGAAAGCGTACCGGAAGTCCCCACTGCTCTTCTAACATCAAGTTTTCCATGTTCATTCAAGTCAAAATGCACATGAGGGTTGGTAACATATCCCCGGACATTGCCTTTTGCATCGCTGTCCACGATAATGGCACCAAGAGGGCCGTCTCCTTCTACTTTGACGGTTAATTTATCTTCACCCTTTAACATCGCCCCCATCATGACACCTGCGCTCATAGATCTTCCAATCGCAGCCGATGCTGTCGGCCATGTACCGTGCCTTCTTTGAGCTTCATTTATTGTATCTGTGCTTCTCACAGCGTATGCCCGGACTTGTCCATCAAATGCTAACGCCCTAACTAAATAATCGCTCATATTATATCCTCCTTCACCTTGCTGTTTCTCTCATAGATGAGTTTTAAACCTTTTAACGTTAAGAATGGATCAACGACATCGATGACATCCGATTCCTTTGAGATTAATTGCGCGAGTCCTCCGGTTGCTATGACCAAGGGATTGGTATCATCCGTCGCTTTCATCCTTTTCACAATCCCTTCCACTTGCCCAACGTATCCGTAGAGGATTCCTGACTGCATGGCAGATACTGTGTTCTTCCCGATAATATGATCCGGGCGCCCGATTTCAATCCTCGGCAGTTTGGCCGCCTTTGAATAAAGGGCTTCGGTTGAAATCCCTATTCCCGGAGCGATTGCACCGCCCATATACTGCTTCTCTTCATTGATGTAGCAATAGGTAGTAGCCGTTCCGAAATCCACAATAATTAATGGTCCGCCGTACTCCTTGATCCCCGCCACGGCATTGACTATACGGTCTGCGCCTACTTCTCGAGGGTTTTCATATTTTATATTCAACCCGGTTTTGATGCCGGGACCTACGACCAATGGAGTGATGTTAAAATACTTTTCGCACATTCTCTCCAAAGAAAACATGATTGGAGGCACCACGGATGAAATGATGATACCTTCTATGGATTCCAGTGACAACTGAACATGCTGAAAAAGATTCTTAACGATCATGCCGTATTCGTCTTCTGTTTTATGACGATTCGTTTCCATGCGCCAGTGATACTTTAATTCTTCGCCTTCGTAAACTCCCAGTACTATATTGGTATTCCCTACATCCAAGACAAAAATCACTTTATTCACCCACTAATACATTGATTTCATTCTGCCAACATCATACCACAATTGCATCCATTTGGTGAAAACTGTTGCCTTATTGAAAATGGTATTTTTGCATTAAAGAAAACCGTTTATTCTTGTGAACAAATGTTGCAAAAAAACCTTTGATTTCCGTTCCAGGTTCCGTGACAGGCGGTGAGCCTCCTCAGCTGCGCTTGCGGGGTTACGTTCCAGTGGGTACGTAACCTTGGTGCTGGAACTGGACGTCCCGCTGTTCCCGCAGGAGATCGCGAATCCTTCCACTTTAATCAATGCTGTGCTTATATGTTATGAATAATGATTGAAAGACAACCTATGTAGAGTCCATTCGCATTCTGCATCTGGTGCAATCGTGCATTCCTCACTTTGCACTTAAAACCTCTTTAAACACAGTTTTATATCTGCGATTCCTTAAATGTTTTACCAAGGCTCTTTTAGTAAACTTTGTTGCTATTTAATACAAACTTTAAAAAATATCTACTTAATTAACCAGAAATAGCCTGATAAACAAGGAAAAAAAGAGCTAATTCACCTTGTTCAGAGAAAAAAGCCCTTGTCTCCAAGGGGAAAATCCGGCTCTTAGGATTTTTCCGAGAGCAACAATATTTACGAAAACAGCGTTTACCAAATAAAAAGACACCAGCAGGACTGGTGTCTTTTTGCAATGACTATTCTTTTTTATCATCTTCAACTGACTCTTCAGATGTTTTTTCAGTTTCATCCTTCTTCTGGATGTTCACTTTTACATCTTCTTTGTCAGTTGTTTTTTCAGGCTCGCCATAACCACGGTCCGGAAGCTTGCCATGATCCATCAAATGCTTGATTTGGCCAGCATCCAATGTTTCAACATCCAGCAGGGTCTTGGCAATAAGCTCCAACTTTTCGCGATTCTCTGTAAGAATCTTTCTCGCTCTCTCATAAGACTCTTTGATGAAACGCTGGATCTCAAGATCGATTTCATACGCAATCGCATCTGAGTAGTTCTGCTCATTGTTGATGTCCCTTCCAAGGAACACCTGTCCGCCTTGAGTTGAACCGAATTGAAGAGGTCCAAGTTTTTCACTCATACCAAATTCGGTAACCATTCTGCGCGCTATGCCTGTTGCACGCTGGAAGTCATTATGGGCACCGGTAGAAACTTCACCAAAGATAATTTCTTCAGCTACACGTCCGCCAAGTAAACCAGTAATCTTATCCAGCAATTCAGGTTTAGTCATGAAGTAACGATCTTCTTTCGGAAGCATTACCGCATAACCGCCGGCCTGACCGCGTGGTACGATGGTAACTTTATGAACCATATCCGCTTCATCCAGGACAAGTCCGATAACAGTATGTCCTGCTTCGTGGAAGGCCACAATTTTGCGTTCTTTCTGGGAAACGACTTTGCTCTTCTTCGCAGGACCGGCAATGACACGGTCAGTTGCTTCGTCAATATCTCGCATATCAATTTTCTTTTTATCTTCACGGGCAGCAACAAGGGCTGCTTCGTTCAACAGGTTCTCCAGGTCTGCACCCGAGAATCCAGGTGTTCTTGCAGCAATCGCTTTTAAGTCAACCGACTCATCAAGCGGCTTGTTCCTCGCATGTACCTTAAGGACTGCTTCACGGCCTTTGACATCCGGGCGGTCTACCGTGATTTGACGGTCGAAACGTCCAGGACGCAATAAGGCTGGATCGAGAATGTCCGGGCGGTTTGTTGCAGCTACAATGATGATTCCTTCGTTAGCTCCAAAACCATCCATTTCAACAAGTAACTGGTTCAACGTTTGTTCACGCTCATCGTGACCTCCGCCAAGACCGGCTCCACGCTGACGTCCAACAGCATCAATTTCATCAATGAAGATGATACAAGGAGCGTTTTTCTTTGCATTTTCAAACAAATCACGGACACGTGATGCACCGACACCGACAAACATTTCAACGAAGTCGGAACCACTGATAGAGAAGAATGGCACTCCAGCTTCTCCGGCAACGGCACGGGCAAGCAAGGTTTTACCTGTACCCGGAGGTCCTACAAGAAGAACCCCTTTAGGAATTCGCGCTCCGACCTCAGAGAATTTTCTCGGGTCTTTAAGGAATTCTACAACTTCCACCAGTTCATTCTTCTCTTCATCCGCTCCGGCGACATCCTTAAAGCGGACTTTTTTCTTCTCTTCACTGTAAAGCTTGGCTTTACTCTTACCAAAATTCATAACCCGGCTTCCGCCGCCCTGCGCTTGATTCAACAGGAAGAAGAAAAGAATAAAGATGATGACAAACGGTATGATTGTAGTAAAGAATGATACCCAGCCGCTTGTTTCTTTAGCCTTTAGGACATCGACTTCGATGCCTGTTTCAGCTGCAGCTGTATTGATGCGTTCCAACACACCTGCATCATTTCCCAATACATTTGTCAGGAAGTATTGTTCCTCTGTATATCCAGTCAGTTTTCCTCTTACCTCATACACGCCTCGTTCAGGCTGGATGGAAAACGACTCTACCTCACCATCTTCCAAGTGAGTGATGAATTCGTTATATTTAATGTTTTCTGTTGGTTCGTTGCTGTTATTAAAGTAACTCACCACACCTATTATGACGAGAAATACTAGTAAGTAGAATATGGTATTTCGAAAGATCCGGTTCATCCCTTACCTCCTCCCACGGTAAAAAAGCTATATAAAATAGTATCATAGAAAAACATGGTATTACAACAAATTAGCTGCCTTCACTGGTACATCTTTACAGATGCGAATTCTTCATTAGATTATACTTAATCGTTTGTACTATACACTTCTGGTTTCAGTACGCCGATATATGGCAGATTGCGATATTTTTCTGCATAATCAAGTCCATAGCCGACAACGAATTCGTCCGGTACAAGGAACCCGACATAGTCCGCCTTGATATCTGCTTTTCTTCCGGATGGCTTATCCAAAAGCGTAACAATTTTGATGGACTTTGCCTTACGATAACGGAACAATTCAACCAGGTAGCTGAGAGTTAAACCGCTGTCGATAATATCCTCAATGATGAGGATGTCACGGCCTTCCACCTTTGTGTCAAGGTCTTTGACAATCTTGACTTCTCCCGAAGACACGGTTGTGCCTCCATAACTGGAGACATCCATGAAATCCATTTCCAGGTATGTATCCATGCGTTTAAGCAGGTCACCCATAAAAGGCATTGCACCCTTTAAAACACCAATCGCCAAAGGAAAACTGTCTTTATATTCCTCAGTAAGCTCGGCGCCCAGTTTTTTGATTTTTTCTTGAAGTTCTTCTTCAGTAATAAGCACTTTCTCAATATCTTTGTTCAACACTTGGTCTGCCTCCTAGGAAGATGTTTGCTCTGAAAAGATTAACCTTACATAGTCACCCGATTCACCTGCTTCATTGCCGGCAAAGTCCGATACTCTCAGATTGGGGACCCAGAGAATTTCGCCATTATCATCCTCGACAATCGGCCATGTATCTCTAAGTTTGACTGGTATCTTTTCATCGATAAATATATCTTTTACCTTTTTAGTACCATTCAACCCTTTAACTTTCATACGGTCACCCGGTTTCCTGGTCCGAATCTTCAACGGAAAGGCAATCCTGCCCTTTTGGAAAATGACGGAATCCGTATGATTGAGATGGTCTTGCGCCTCTTGCAGTGTAAATGCTCGATGATCAGGCAGTTCAATTCTCTCACCTATGTTCAATGTATAACAAAAATCGCCGCTTCCCTCTGTTCTTCCCGCAAAAGTAAAAGTACATGAATTATAGGAACGTATTACTTTAAGGTTTCCAGGAAGATCAAGACTCAGTGAGGGGCTGTCTTTCAATATTATTGCTAAAACATCTTGAATATGTATAGATGATAATGATGAAGGCCTATCTTTGTAAAGATAACTTAATATTAGATGAATCACTCTTCTTTGTAAAGGCAGAGGCATCCGTCGGAAAGCTCCTATATCAACAACAGCTTCCTCCTTGGTTTTTGTAAGGACCCCCTCCATTTTTTCTTCGGCCAGGGAGAGTAAAAATGATTCATCTTCAGCAGCTTCTTCACTAAATTGTTGAAATTTCTGATGAACAAGCGGATTCTCGCTTTTAAGGAATGGAAGCACCGCTTTGCGGAACCTGTTCCTCGTGTAATCCTGCTTCTCATTACTGGGATCAAACTTTGGCTGCAGGCCGCTCTCCGAACAATAACTCAATATTTCAGACTTTGAAAGGCAAAGAAGAGGGCGTATGATTTGACCAGCGCCAAAGCTTCTTTTGACGGGAATACCGCTTCTGGCCATCCCGCTGCTGCCTCTTGTCATCTGCATAAGAATGGTTTCAATCTGGTCGTCCCCGTGATGTCCGAAAGCCAGCTTCGTAAATCCTTCTTCTTTCAATAGACGGGCGAAGAACTGATAACGGACATTTCGCGCACCTTCCTGCAACCCTGTCTTTTGTTCATCAAGGACGTTTTGTACATTCACCCTCTCTCCCCAAAAAGGAATGTCCATTTCTTCACATACCTTTTTAACAAAAAGGAACTCTTCATGAGATTCTTCCCCTCTGAACATATGATCGACACATACAGCAGCAATCTTTGCATTCCAGAGGCCTTTGTATTCATTTAAATAGTGGAGAAGGGAAAGTGAATCAGGACCACCGGATACAGCAGCCAGTATCGAGTCTCTGTCCTGGATTAAGTTATGTCTTTTTATAAAACTTGTGACTTTTCTTTCATAAGTAAGCATACTGCCTCATCCTGAACATGTTTTCTTCTATTCTAACAATATTTCACCGATCATTAAACTTCCTGTTCCATCACTGCAGAAGATTTGGCGAAGTCTCTACAAAAGCTCGCCATAAATGTAGAGTACGTATAAAAGAGTTACAATCAGGACAATTAATATGGTTTCTAAAATTCCCCCGCCGGACTTCGTTTTCCTATGCTGTTGACGGGTTGCTGCCACAGGTTTCGCAGAAGACTGGGACCCCCGCGGCTTGACCTGGCTGGCTGGAGCTTTTGCTGATAGGGTGTCCAGCATGGATTGGCGCATCTCAAGAGCTGTGGCGAACTTTCCTTCAAGGGCATTCATAATTGGTCCTCTGAATTTTTTTAGCTCGGGCTTATCCAGTACCGCATTCTTTAACTGCTCTATTCCCCCGCTGCCGCTCTTGTTAAACCTCTTTGGATAGGAAAGGTTGATCAGAATCATCGCCGCAGAAAACAGATCATAAGAAGGTTCCGCCTTTCTTGAATGTCCGAGCCAATACCCTCTATCAAAGAACTCAGTGAATTCCTTTATGGCCCTTCCCTTCATGGTCGTCCCGCCGACATCAATGCAGCGAAGTTTATAGGGCGGTCCTGTAACGATCAGGTTTTCAGGCTTCAAATCTCCAAATACCCACCCCTCCTGATGTATGCGTTCCAGGTCATTCAAAAGCTGGATGATGAGTACACCTGTCCACGAAAACCCCTTTTTCTGAACAAATGTCAGTAAATCCGGACCCTGGATGTATTCCATTACATAAAAAGGGATGTTCTTCCCGCCAGTTTCCCAATCATCCACATCTAGCAAAGAAGGTCCAAGGGGTGCTCCTTGGACTTTTGCAAAAGCCTTTAAGACATTCACTTCGGAGGTCACGGACATCGAACTGTCACTCATTTTCAGTGCCACATAATCTGCGCCTATTCGAGCAAGATAGACGATACCATTTGCCCCATACCCAAGTTCTTTGATAATTGTATATTGTTGTTTATGCCACTTGCCTGTAATTCTTGTTCCCGAAGAAAAGTTATATTGTTTCTTCAAAGTATTGTTCATCATCACGTGAGAGCAAACCCCTTAATGAACGTTTTTTCTTGAATGAAGAAATGGCTTCGCTGATTGCAGGGCCGGTTGGCGTTATACCTCCTGATGACAGCTTTGAGAAAACGCTCGTCAGCGACTCAAGCTTCGGAGTCCAGTCCAGCAATTTTTCGACATCTTTTCTTTTCCCGGGAAATACGAAAACCGAAAACATATTATCTCCCATCCTTGCATTCATGCTTAAGGACAGGTCCAACAAGGCTTCTTTGACTGTTGGAAGCTTGTGTTTCATACTCGCTGAAGTATCGACAAGAATCAACACTTCAAGATCAGATGACTCTCCTAATTCATCCACAACCTCCATCACTTCCCCGCGCTGCTCCGGCGGAAGTTCTTCCATGGAAGCATTCTTGCCTAGTATCTGTTTCAATTCCTTGTTGACGACCCCCTGCAGGGTTTGGGTCATCGCTTTTCTTGTCACCATCTGAACAGTCTGTGAGAGCTGCTGAGCATACACTACCTGACTGACGCCTCCGCCTGACATGGCAATGCCTTCAATTTCCTCCATGCCTCTTTCATCTATTGAATCATTCTCCATCACACCGATCACATTTACCGTAATCCCCTGTTCCTTTGCCAACGCTGCCATTGCCACTGGATCTTCTCCTTGGTTCGAACACCCATCTGTTATTAATAGAACTTGTCGAAGTGTACCTGTCTTCAACAGTTTCCCCTCCTCTAACTTAGTTTGTTACCATCTTCGCCGGAATGGGAGGGAAATATACACTAAAAAGCGGAAGCGGCCGTTCAGCGACGTACAGATTTTAGGGCTCCTGCATGAGATAAAGGAAACACGGCGAGCGTAAGTGAGCCGATGTTGACTTATCGCAAGGAAGGAGACCGAAATCTGCTAGGCGCTGGCCGCTGGAGCTGGATTGATCATAAAGCGGAAAGGCCCCGCTCAGCGGCGTACGGACTGGACCGGCTCCGCATGAGATAAAGGAATCACGAAGAGCGGCAGCGATTCGATGATGACTTATCGCAAGGAGGAGCCGGGAAGTACGCTAGCCGCTGGGGCCTTGGAGCTGGATTGGCTAAAAAGCGGAAGCGGCCGTTCAGCGACGTACAGATTTTAGGACTCTAGCATGAGATAAAGGAAACACAACGAGCAAAGTGAGTTGATGTTCATTTCCCATTGCCCAAGAATGTACCACTAACCAGAAAAGCATCCTACCGAAAAAATCCAGGAGCCGATTTTTTCTAAATACCTCTTTATATGAGTAAAGGAAATGAACCTGTTGACTTATCGCAAGGAAGGAGACCGAAATCTGCTAGGCGCTGGCCGCTGGAGCTGGATTGATCATAAAGCGGAAAGGCCCCGCTCAGCGGCGTACGGACTGGACCGGCTCCGCATGAGATAAGTTGGATGATTCGCGTGTGCGCATAGCTTGATTTTGGGGCTTTTCACGAGATGTTACTGCGCGTAAACAGCGCATGGTTTCATCTTCTCCCCCTTCTAAAAATGGTGCACCTCGCAACACCAGCGTACAGGTTCATTTGGGCTATTTTCTCGAAATGATACCCCGAGCACAGCAAAGACCATTGGCCCTGTATGCCTCCTGAGCATCCCGCGGGCGCCAGTCACCCCCCCATCAGAAACTTTTGCTACTAATATAGAATCTGTATCCTGTAATCTATCAAACTACTCGTCCAGAAAGAACAAAAGAATTATTGCGCTTCTCCTTCAGGAAATCCTCTCCTTTCTCTTGAATTTTTGAACGGGGATGGAACTCCACTTCGGTATGTTGTGCTTGATTTTCGAAACGACTATAGTCATATCATCTTCTATCTCACCTGACCTTGTCCTTATCACTTCCTCCATAATGATATCCGCCATGGCTTGCGGATCCTCTGTATCTATTTCTTTTATTTTCCGCTTCATCCATACATCGTAGTTTTCTACGTGTTTCGGGCCTTCAAATACTCCATCACTCATCATAATCAACAGATCGCCTGCTTTTAATTGTTCACTGACTACATCTACATCGAATTCATAAAAGATGCCCATCGGCAGGTTGCCGGCTTCTACCTTCACCACCTTATCTCCTCTTTTTATAAAGCTCGGGGTTGAACCAATTTTCAAAAACTTCGAAGATGCATCTTGCAAATCAATCATGGCCAGGTCTAGAGTCGAAAAGATTTCATCATTCGTCCTTAAAGACAAGATTGAGTTCACCGCTTTTATCGCTACTTTTTCTTCTATTCCCGATTGCAGTATTTTCTGCAGAAGGCTCAAGGTTTCATTGCTTTCATAATGGGCACGTTCTCCATTCCCCATCCCGTCACTGATCGCAACGGCATATTTACTCGCACTCAATTCAATCATTGAATAACTATCACCGGAAATTAATCCTCCCCCCTTTGCTGCATGAGCCACTCCGGTATCTACGACGAATGCTTTTGCCGACCCAAATGTTAATTGGCAATGGCCGCTCGGGAAGGCTGCCGAATCCTCTCTTTGGACAATTATGTTTTCCCCGAGGATGTCCGAGAGCATCGGGGCTATCAGTTTCTCCCCCTCACCATGACCATTTCCATTTGGAAGTGTCATCTCGATATCTACGTTTCCTTTATCCAGTGAATAGATTTCCACATTTTCTATTTCCAACCCGAATTCCTGGAGAGACCCCAAGATCTGTTCTTCCTGCTGCTGGTGGTTCTCTCTTTCTCTTTGAATCTCCCTCGCAAAATCTCCCATTACTTCAGATACTCCCAATAATTGATCAGCGACAAGTTTCCGGCTCTCCTGGACCTGTTTCTTTAACTTTAGATTAGCCTGATAATAGGTAAGCTCCTGAGAGATGACATCCTGGACCTTTTTGGCACGGACACAATGCTTTTCAAGTTCCCTGCCGACTTTTCCATTCAGCGGCACATGCCCCTGGTCGACTTCATACATGACATCTTTCATGAGATCATAAGTATGATTGAAATTCCTGGCCCAGCATTGCTCTTTCTTAAAGCAGGTCTGGCATGTTTTTTCGGTGACGTTGCTTAAAAATTGGTCAAATTCCCTTTCATCTGCCTCCTCACGGTCCAACTGCTCCTCTAAGCTGACAAAACTATTCGACAACGCCTGGAAGACCGAGGAAAACTGCTCCACCCTGCTTGCCGTGACATCACGGACTTTTCTTATATATTGCTGCTGTTCCTGGTTGTATTCAGCCGTCCCGGGTATATGTTTTGCCAGTTTCGTAGTAAGGGCTGCCGGGGTAAGGAACAGAAGTACGATGGCAGCCCCGGATTCATAAAGCGTTTTGGCCAGTGACATATCGCTTTCTCCATACATGCCGATCAATAGGGTCGCGATCAACAACCCTATGGCTGCTCCTGCCTTTTTCCCCTCCTTCAACAAACCTCCCAAAAGACCGGAAAATGCCAACAAACTCATTTGATAAAAACTTGCTACGTTGGCAAGACTGAAGATCAAGCCGGTCACAACCCCAACCGTCGAACCAACCGTAGCCCCGGCAATAAAGGAAAACAGCAATACGAGATACCTGGACAGAATATGTTCAATCGAAAGGTTATAAACCGACCATCCGATTGTTCCCGTCATCACGGAAGCCAGTAGGATGATCAGGCTGACAACCTCTTCTGTTTTGAGTGTTTTCTTGCGTTTACTTATTGAAAATAAGGGCACACTCTGAATAAAAATAAGCGTAAGAATAAAGGAGAGGGTCGCTTCGACACCAGCCATTGCCCCATCGTAAACACTCAGGGCCTGTCCATTGGTCAAGTAGTCGAATGTAAGGCTGGCGGCTATCGTGGTAAAAAACACAAAATAGGGTACAGCTTTCAACTCATTTTTTTGAAATTTTCTTGTAATCCTAAAAAGAATGAGGAATAAAATAGTACTGGCAAACGTATACGTTATATTAGTAATCGATAATGTCAGTGATCCGGCAAGCAGACCCATTAACGCGATAGGAGCACGATCTCTTCGCACCATATAAACAGCTGCGAAAAAAGGAATGGCGAAGGGCGTCAAGTGCGACAGGATCAATGCTCGCCCAAGAAGAAAACCCAAACTAAAAAGAACAAAGCCTTTCTGGATAAAAAACCATTCTAGTTTCTGTAATACGGCTTTCATCCCCATAGACAGCTCCGACTTAGTATGTTCAATGTCTACCTTCCCCACCGGCTCCATGACACTGTGCTCAACTTTTTCCATACTTATCCTCTCCCCCTAGTCTTATTCCTTGAAGACATTATAAAGCGGACAAGCTCAGAAGTTTGTCAAAACAGGGGTTTGATTAGTGAGAAAAGTTCGACTTCTTTCTGCGAAACAGCAAACATACTGTAGAGAGCTGATAGATGGACCGCCATTAAGCTGTAAGGCAGACGCGGAAATATAAGGTATAAACCAAGTGACATATTTCTTAAAAAATCTGTTGACAATTTTTTTAATCCTATGTATTATATTACTTGTGTCTCAAAACATTTTTAAAATATGGCGGTGTAGCTCAGCTGGCTAGAGCGTACGGTTCATACCCGTGAGGTCGGGGGTTCGATCCCCTCCGCCGCTACCATATTTATTTTGGCCCATTGGTCAAGCGGTTAAGACACCGCCCTTTCACGGCGGTAACACGGGTTCGAATCCCGTATGGGTCATATTACGAACACGACAGGAATCCTGTCGTGTTTTTTTGTTTGGTTCTTTCAATTGAGAGCGGTAGTATAAAATTGGATTACTGAATCAGTCTTATTATGGTAACTTGATGGCAGAAGTATGTCACATGCTGCTTAATCTGCAAGGAACAATAAATTCGGGACTCCTGTTGATACACATTGCACCGGGTCACGAATTGAGCAAGAGATAATCTCAAATTTGTGCGTTTCTACACTAGCTAGTATATTAAGTAATCCAGCTAAACTATTCATACTCTAAGAGGGAAAACTGAGAACTTCAAAAGCTCATATAGAAATTAAAATCACTAATCCCGATTAGTATTTTATACCAATTTTCACCACTATGTTATTCCTCATTTTTCCGTGGTATATCATAATATATAACAGATAATAGGAGGGATTCTTAATGTCAAACATTCAAGAAGTGATGACTCAGCAAGTGGAAACATGCTCCCCTTCAAGTTCCCTTATCGATGTTGCAAAATTAATGAAAGATCTGGATATAGGAGCCGTTCCAGTATCTGATAACAATCAATTAAAAGGGATTCTGACAGACCGTGACATTGTAATTTACGGTCTGGCGGAAAAAGGTAACGCGGATCTGCAAGTAAAAGATATTATGACAGAGAGCGTAGACTATGTAACGCCGGAAACAGATATTAATGAAGCATATTCTAAGATGGCCGAAAAACAAATCCGCCGTCTGCCTGTTCTTGATCAGAACAACCAAGTCGTCGGGATTGTATCCCTTGGTGACCTTGCCGTAAAGTTAAATAAAGACAGCGATACAGGTGATACACTAGAAGCGGTATCAAGACCGATTGGTCCCGACCAGTAAACGATAAATAAAAAAAGCTGCCATGAACATGGCAGCTTTTTGCTTGAAGTAGTGATATCCGGATCCTATTTAAGTACCCTTTCCTGGCTTAGGTTTTTTGATATCGACATTGAGCCGAATCCCCGGTGCTGAAAATCTTTTTTGAAATTAAGACTCAGAATCAGCAAGTTGCTTGCACTCTGTATGATATATACCAGCTCATTTACAACAAAAAACAACCGGCTGCTTTCCAGGGTGAAATGCAGTCGGTTGTTTTCATTTGGAGGGTTCACTTCTGAACCCTCTCTATAAAACCTGCTATATAGTAACAGACAGCAAGTTAGCCTTTTTTTGCTCCTCGGCCGCCACGTTTGGATTCTGTATGGCGTTTTAATGAAGATAGGCGATCTTCACTATCTTTTAAGAAACGCGCCATCTTTTGTTCAAAGCTCTCTTTTGTACGAGTGTCATTCATTTTGTTATTGCGTGGACGCTGAGGACGCTGCGGGCGCTGGGGGCGTTGCGGCTGGTCTTTAGCCTTCCGGATGGATAAACCAATCTTTCCGTCTTTCTCAACATTAATGACTTTTACTGTAACTTCATCCCCGACTTTTAGATGCTCGTTGATATCTTTTACATAATTGTCGGCAACTTCACTAATGTGGACAAGACCTGTTGCACCTTCCGGCAATTCTACGAACGCTCCAAAATTTGTAATCCCTGTTACTTTACCCTGTACCTTGCTGCCTACTTCAATTGACATAAAAAGAATGCTCCTCCTTAAAATGATAAAAAATAAACCTTACTTTATATTATAGCCAAACAAAAAAAAGAGTGTCAATAAGACGACTCTTCTTCTTTTTTCTTTTCAGGCTCAGGAATATTAAAGATTATTTCACCTTCATCAGAAAGAAAATAGTCTCTTCTCGCCAATTTAGCAATATACTCATCGTCATTGAGCTTGACGATTTCTTCTTCAAGGATCGACTGCTGTTTCTCAAGCTTTTCCAGCTTGGCTTCCAGCTTTGCTTTTTCCGCTTCCTTTTCTTCAAGGACTGAAGCGCGTGAGATGAGGGTCGAAACAAGAAAACCGCTTATGGTCAGGGCGAGGATAAATAATAAAGCCAAGCGGCGAAAAAGCCTCTTTTTTCTGTGGTGACTGATTTTTTTCTTTAATTCCTGCTGTCGAACATAAGCGTTTTCCATTGAAGTAATATTTCGTTCCCGGCTCATCTCTGCACCTCCTTTATCTTTTCAACCATTTTTTCAACTTTGTATTAATAACTTTAACAAATGGAAATAAATATCCTGCCAATTTATTATATAACTTCTCGACGAATTTTTTAATATTTTTCGGCAAAAGGCTTGAAATAATTTTTACCACCCATAGAAAAGGGGTAAACACAATTTTCAATATGGCAAAAATTGCTTTGATAAAGAAGCCAATTACTGCCCATCCTCCTTTACCAATCCCGATGATTAACGAAATGAGAAGCATCACCAGCCATTTCAGCGGTGAATAAACAAGATTGGTTACCAGTCGTACCAAAAACTTGTAAAAAGAAATACACCCTTGGATGATTTTCTCCAATAACTTTAAATAGAGGGCTTTGAGAAGAGCCTGATAGCCTGCAAATCCGCATAGCAAAGCAATAAAAATATAAAAACGCACCTCGCCGAAATTGACCGAGAACAGGATGTAAAAAATAAAAAGGGCTTGCAGAATCCAAAACAAGACATCGTTCAGGAAAACAAGCCAGCGTTTTCTACTCTTTCTGTTGAGAAAACGGTTATACGTATCCAGGGTCGCTCCAAAAACACTGCCCATGCCGACCATGGCCAGCATGGTATAAAATTGAACCGAAAGCGTCATCGGAACAGCTTGCTAAAGAATCCTTTAGCTTTCTCTCCACTTTGCTCGTCTAAATAAACGATATCAAATACCTTGCCCTTAATGGAGACGATTCCTTTATCCACATCTAGATTCTTCATTTGCAGATTTTGCCCTCTGATAGACAAGAAGCCCATGACGGTTTCCAGCAGGAACTCTTCATTATCAAAGCTTTCCACCTGCTTTACTCCTGAAATATCCAGCAGCCTTCTGCCTCTCATCATGACATCATGTTCCTGCATTGTTCCTTTGTTACTTCCGTTATCATGATACTGATTCATTTTCATCCCCCACATTCACAAAGTACAGGCTTTGTAACTATATGTATGCGGAGGGAGGAAAAATAGAACAAGCTTTACTTTACTCTTCCGGTACTCTATCCTCGCTGGTGATGGTATACATAGTACCCGCTTCTTCCTTACGGGTTGATTCCTGCAGGCGATCAACCTTCGCCGTCACTACTTTCTGCCCGAAACGGATCTGCAGCTCATCGCCCACTTTCACATTGGAGCTTGCTTTCGCCTGAAGCCCGTTGATGGTAATCCTTCCTTTGTCAGCGACTTCCTTTGCCAGTGTTCTTCTTTTTATTAAACGTGATACTTTTAAAAATTTATCTAAGCGCATTGTTGCCATTATCGATCTCTCCTTTATTTATTAACGCTGCTTGAATATTTACTGCTGGTTTTATCCCCCGCATTGCTTCTGTAAACTTCGCTCACGCTGATGGAGTCAGCTTCCGATCAGTTAATTCCTTTGTCTTTCGCTTCATTCCAGAACTGATCTAACTCATTTAAGGAAAAGTCTTCGAATGTCTTCTCATTTTCCTTTACCTTTTGTTCGACATAGGCAAAACGATTGAAGAACTTGTTATTCGCCATGGCTAAAGCCTCTTCGGGATGAATTTTATAGAAGCGGGCGATGTTGATCAGGGAAAACAGCAGGTCGCCAAACTCACTTGTTTGGGTGTGTTTATCTCCTTTCGCTGCTTCTACGCGGAATTCCTCTATTTCTTCATTCACTTTCTCCCATGCTTCATCGGAGAACTTCCAGTCAAAACCGACTTTTGCAGCTTTTTTCTGGTATTCGTAGGCCTTCATCAGGGAAGGGTACCCTTTGGCGACTCCCTTTAAAAGGGGCTTGTCCTGTACACCTTTTTCTGCCTTTTTAATCGCTTCCCAATTCACTTTGACATCGTCCGAATTTTCGACCGATATATCTCCGAACACGTGAGGATGGCGCCTGACCATCTTTTCAGCGACCGCTTCGATCACTTCATTAATCGTAAACATTCCTTCATCTTCTCCGATTTGGGCATGAAGGACGATTTGCAGAAGTACATCCCCTAATTCTTCAATGATGTGATCAGTATCTTCTTCCTCGATCGCTTCTAACAATTCATACGTTTCTTCTATTAAATACTTTTTCAGTGTATGGTGAGTCTGCTCTCTATCCCAAGGACAACCCCCAGGTCCGCGCAAACGAGCAATAATGTGCCGGAATGTCGAAAACTGTTTATACCTCATAGCCAGCTCCCCTGCAGGAGGAACATATAGGCTGGTGAGATTATTCAACTCAACTTCACGGTCAAGCTCCACAAGCGGAATTGTTTTGACCAGCTCATCACTTGTACCGGCTGCTGTCACAATTTTCACCGTATAATCATAAGGATACAATTCCATTAAAGTCAATTTCACATCTGAGGCTGTAAATTCATCATACACCTGGCCGATAATCAAATGCTGATCCATTTTGATGTCTTCGAGATTCAGCGCTGTTCCGTCCAGAAGCTGAAATCCTTCAATCGGATCTGCCTTCACTGCCGCGAATAAAGGATCAAGGAAGCTTTGTCCGCCAAGGATATCAAGCGTGAAACCCTCCTTTTCGGATGCTTCGATCAAGAGCTGCACTGTTTTTTCGGCTACAAGAGGGTGGCCTGGAACCGCATAAAGGATCTCACTGTTTCGGGCTTCCGATAACAGGACTTCAACGATTTCTTCATAAACCTGTTCAAAGCTGTCATGCTTTTCATAAATATAATCAAAAGACTCATATATAAAGCCTTCTTCCTTTAGCTGTGCCACGACAGGATGATGCTCTGTACGGAGAAAGACCTTTCTTTCACCTTTTAACTGCTTATACACACCCAGCGGCAGCTGATCCAATTCACCTGCTCCAAGCCCTGCAACTTTCATTTTAAACATACTGTACCTCCATTAGTGTTTAGTTGATCCGTTCAGAAACTGAGTTCAGCTTATCCCCCATCGGCAGCTGGCCCAGTTCTTCCGCTGAAAAAATCTTCCCTTTTAATATAATCAGTAAAAAAATGATGCCTCCAATTGCCACACTAGTCAGGGATTGTATGGTCGCAAGCAGTCTTGAATCAGTCCCGGCCAGCATGGTGAAAAGATGGGAATATATCTGTAGAAAGGCCGTCATCCCTATGCCGGCAGCTCCTGTGACCATGTAAAAACGGGATGTTAGAAACAAGGACGTAAATTGTTTTTTTAAACGGAGGATGAGAATAATGGCGATCAATCCCAAAGTGATGACCGTGGAGATTGACGCTCCCATCGTTCCATACCTGCTTACAAATAAGATATTCAAGGCGAATTTGACGACAAGTCCGCCCACAATGGTCAACGCCGGAAAATAGATCAACTCTATCCCCTGAAGGATACCTGATAACGTTAAAATAACCGAACTGAATAAGATTGATAAACAAAATACGGCTATGACGTCCGAGCCCGCACTGTTTTGAAATAACATAGTATTGGTTGGTTTCATGATATTGATCAAGCCAATAGAGGCAGCAAATCCCGCAAGACTGCCGATTTTTAAAGCCAGCCTGATTTTTTCATTCATTTCCGATGTTTTGCCTTGACGAAAGGCGGCTGTAATCAGCGGAACCAGGGTTAACGAAAGGGACGTGCTGACCACAGTACCTAGCTGAATGAACGGCTGTCCCCTGTCATAGATTCCCTTTAACTGTTTGGCATCGGTCTCTGATACACCAGTACTCAATAATAGAGAATATACATTCAAGGCATCGATCAACTGAAGCAGTACAAGCAGCATACCACTGACACATATCGCTGTTCCATGTTTTAAAAGCCTTGACCAGATTTCTTTATGACCATCCCAAAAGTTTAACGGGAATGGACGGAACAATTTGTCCCTCCATAGAAAAGTCACCAATATGATAATACAGGCGAGTCCACCTGTGATCGATCCGAATAGTGCACCGGCACCCGCCATATAAAGCGAATACCCCTGGGCAGTCAGGATGGCTGAAAAGGATATGATGGTAACGACGCGGATAAGCTGTTCCCCTACTTGTGAATACGCAGTCGGCACCATATTGCCTGTTCCTTGATAAAAGCCTCTAAGCCCAGATATAAAAGGAAGCAGCAAAAAGGTCACGCTGATCAATTCAATCAGCTCTTGAAGCTGAGGGTCTCCCATCAGGGAAGCAATCGGGCCTGCTCCAAAGTAAATGAGCATAAACCAAAGCACACCTGTTACACTGAGAAAAAGAAAAGAAGACTGCAGCACAGCCTGGACTTCCTTTTCATTCTTTCCTTCCTGCCGTTCGGCAATCATCTTTGAGATAATAACCGGAAATCCATATGTAGAAAGAGCAAGGGCTATTCCGTAGAAGGGATAGACTTGCTGATAAATATAAAACCCTATATCTCCGACAATATTTTGGAAAGGGACCCGATAGACGGCACTGAGAATTTTGGTGATTAGCGCAGCGGCCGTAAGGATAAAGGTTCCCATCATCAATTTTTTGGAAGTATTTTCATGAGGCAATCCTGGGTTCCTGCCTTCCTTTGCGAATTAATGTACTGTATTATAACACAAAATCCTCTGCAACCTTCAGTCTTAAAGTTAAGGCAGGCCTGTTTGATTGCAAAAAAAAGAAGCGGTATCCACCGCTTCTCATTATGATTCCATTTGTCTTGCTAAAAAGCCTGCTGCCGTTTCCACTGCTTTTTGCTCAACTTCGCCAATTGCTTTATCCTTCGAGAAAATCGTTACTGTACCGATTGGATCACCGTTAGCGATAATCGGTGCAATCGTGTAGGAAGATACTTCTTCTTCCACACCTTCCACAAGCTCAATTTTTCCCTGCTGTGTGTGAAGTACAGAATTGCGCTCTCCCATTTGCTTTTCAATGAGATCGCTGATATTTTTATTCAAATATTCTTTTTTAGAGCCGCCTGCAATAGTAATGACGGCATCCCTGTCTGTAATAATTACAGAGCTTCCCAGGCTGTCATACAATGCCTCGGCATATTCTTTTGCAAAATCGCTTAACTCACTGATCGGTGAGTATTTCTTCAAGATGACCTCGCCGTCTCGATCAACGAAAATCTCCAGCGGATCACCTTCGCGAATTCTTAGAGTCCTGCGAATTTCCTTAGGAATAACCACACGACCTAAATCATCAATGCGACGAACAATACCAGTTGCCTTCATCTATAGTTGCCTCACTTTCATCAGATGATTTTTATTCGGTAATTACTGCTGAATTCATTACCAAAGTTGATTTTAGTATCCTTCAATAGGAAACTTCTATACACATTACACTATTTTTTCTGCAATTACGTTTTTGTTCTAGTTGAGGTTTATTTTACCAGCACGGCAGCTACATTAAATTAAATACCCGGACTCCTCCAAAATAAACAAAATTTACTTATTACATTTTAGTTACATACTAAAAAGCGGAAGTGGCCCGCTCAGCGGCGTACGAATTCGAGGGCTTCTGCATGAGATAAAGGAAACACGGCAAGCAGAGCGAGCCGATGTTGACTTATCGCACGGAAGAAGACCGAAATCCGCTAGGCGCTGGCCGCTGGATTGATATAAAGCGGAAGCGACCGTTCAGCGGCGTACGGCCTGTACCAGCCCTGTATGAGATAAAGGACTGAATTACGAAGAGCGGTAAGACCAGATACCTCTTTTCATGCCAACATTTCACCAAAATATCAATCTCCTGGCCCATTTAGCCCTTATTCACACCAACATCTTCTCAAAACCTCAAACTCATTGGCCCGATTAGCCCTTATTCTCACCAGCATCTTTACGAAATCTTTTCCTCATTGGTCCGTTTATCCCCCTAAAGGGTAGAACCACAATAAAAAAGAAGCTGCCTCTGGCTGCTTCTTTTCCACAAAAATATATTCATTTAAGTTTTTCCGGATTTTTGATCTTGATGGACACTACTTCGCCGCAGCTTAAACAAACGGTATAGATTTTTTGCGACCCAAGGGCCACCCTTTTGTTTAACGGGCGAAGGTTGATGTAGTCGGAAGCCTGTACAAAGGATTCACCATCACAATGTTTGCATTTCACCTTCAAACACCTCCTTCTTTTATATACGTAGAAGGAACACACGAAGATTCATTTTACAGCACTCTTTAGTACTTTAAAGCACGAAGAGGGACTGTCCCTTTTAGCGCTTTAATGTGCGAAAAACACCCGGCAACGACAGGCCGGGTGTTTTTCTTATGAGTGAACTTCTGCATCTTTCCTGGCGAATTGAATGTTTTTGACGATGTCAAAAGCAATGTTGAACCATTGGGATGTTTTCATTCTGTTTGTATTGATGGTGATCTTCAGTTTTTGCTCTTCCATGCCGAGTCCGACTGCACGGCCATGTTTGTTGCAGATATCGAATACCTTGCTGCCATCGATTTCCTGGGTTCCTTCAGGTGACATGTATATCGATATCTCTTTTTTGTTCTGCTTGATACTTTCCAGCTTTGCCTGTCTTGCATACACTTTCATTTGGGCAATTTGGAAAAGGTAAGCCGTTTCTTCCGGGTATTCCCCAAACCGGTCAAGCATTTCATCCTGAAGTTCCTCTACTTCTTTTAAAGTAGAAACAGAACGGAAACGCTTGTACATGTCGATCTTTTGATGGCCGTCCTGGATGTAGCTGTCCGGAATATATGCATCAACCTCCATGTCGACTTCGAAAGAGTACTGCTCCTTCTGTTTCGGAAGGTCCCCTTTCCTTTCTTCGATTGCCTCTTTGAGCATTTGCGAATAAAGGTCGAAACCGACAGAGTCAATGAACCCATGCTGCTGGGCACCGAGAATGTTACCTGCTCCCCGGATGGTCAAATCGCGCATCGCAATCTTGAAACCGGATCCCAGTTCCGTGAACTCTTTAATAGCTTGCAGTCTTTTCTCCGCAACTTCTGTCAGTACTTTGTCTTTCCGATAAGTAAAGTAGGAGTACGCAACCCTGTTGGAACGGCCGACCCTTCCTCGTAATTGATAGAGCTGGGAAAGTCCCATCCGGTCTGCGTCATACACAATCAATGTGTTGACATTCGGGATATCGACACCTGTTTCAATGATGGTCGTCGTCACGAGCACATCAAACTCACCATCAAGGAAGCTGAGGATGATCGATTCCAATTCATTTTCATTCATTTTTCCATGGGCGAATGCTACTCGTGCATCAGGCACAAGCATCGAGATCTCCTCTGCTTTTCGCTCGATATCCTCCACACGGTTATACAGGAAGTACACCTGTCCATCCCGTGCCAATTCCCGTTCAATTGCTTCCTTGATCAACACACCGTTGTATTCCATAACATACGTCTGTACTGGAAAGCGGTTTTCCGGTGGCGTTTCAATAACAGAAAGATCTCTTACCCCAAGCATGGACATATGCAATGTACGGGGAATCGGTGTTGCCGTCAGAGTCAGTACATCGATGTTGGTCTTCAGCTGCTTGATCTTCTCTTTATGAGTGACCCCAAACCTCTGTTCTTCATCAATGATCAGCAGGCCCAGGTCACGGTACTGTATATCTTTTGATAAAATCCTGTGCGTCCCGACCACCACATCAACAGTACCTGCTTTGATCCCCTTGATGGTGTCCGTTTGCTGTTTCTTCGACCGGAACCTGCTGAGCAGACCGACTTCCAGGCCAAACTCCTGAAACCTTTCTTTCATTGTTTCATAATGCTGCTGCGCCAAAATCGTCGTGGGTACGAGCAGGGCAACTTGTTTTCCATCCACCACAGCTTTGAAGGCAGCACGGATGGCGACTTCAGTCTTTCCATAACCAACATCCCCGCAAAGCAGCCGGTCCATCGGCCTTTCTCTTTCCATGTCTTTTTTGATTTCATCAATCGAGCGCAGCTGGTCCTCGGTTTCCTGATAAGGAAAGGACGTTTCGAATTCTCTTTGCATATCACCGTCAGGAGAAAAAGCATATCCTTTAGATGCTTCCCTCTCTGCATAAAGCTTGATAAGGTCGTCCGCAATATCCTGAACAGATGCTTCCACTTTATTTTTGACCTTTTTCCATTCAGTTCCGCCCAGTTTATAAAGCTTCGGCTCCTTACTTTCAGATGCCACATATTTCTGCACAAGGTCAAACTGCTCCACCGGTACGTACAATTTGTCATTGCCCTGATACTTGATGTGCAGATAATCCTTATGGACACCATTTATCTCAAGAGTTTCAATTCCAAGGTATTTTCCAATCCCGTGATTGACATGAACAACATGATCCCCGACTTTTAATTCGGAATAACTCTTGATTCTTTCCGCATTGGAAAGCTTTTGTTTGCGCGGCGCTTTCCTCGTCTTCTTGTTAAATAGCTCCTCTTCTGTCAGAACAGCGATTTTCATCATCGGAAGCTCGAAGCCGTTTGTAAGATGCCCGCTCATAATTTGAGCCTGGCCATTCAACAGCTTGTTATCATCAGGGACAACTGCCACTTCGATATCGTAATCTTTCAGGACCCGCTGGAGCTTCTTGATCCTCTCTTCATCAGGTCCTAATAGGATAATAGTGAAATTTCCTTTTTTCCACCGGTCCAGTTCGGCTTTCAAAACATGCATCTGTCCATGGAAGCTCTGCATCGGCTTGCTGGAAAGATTAAAGATATTCTGCGGGCTGGTGTTTGGAATATGCCGCAGGAACAATGAGAAATAAACCTTTGGCAAACTGGTCTGAATCAGCAGTTTGGAAAGGTTATGAGAAACTGCGACATCATGAACAATCTCGCCTTCCTGTAAAAGAGATGTAAACCAGTCTGCCTCTTCTTTATCCAGCGACTCCCCCATCTCCTGCACTCTTCCCAGCTCATCCAAGAAGAATATTCCGTCTTCAGGCAGATAATCTAGCAAGCTAGCAGCTTCATCATAGGCAAATGATAGATATTTATAGACCTGCTCGGGCTTCTGGCCATTCTTCAGCTGTTCCAACTCAAAACCGATATTCTGGGTAAGCTTTTCTTTTACCCCATCACTTTTTATTTTTTTCAGGCTTTTCGATAATCCTGCTTCAAGGCGGCCAACGATGTTTTCCAAGTGCCCGCCGTTCATAATGGTTTCTGAAGCAGGTCCAATATGGACTTCTTTCAGCTTGTCAATTGATCTTTGATCCTCTAATGAAAAGGAGCGAATGGAATCCACTTCTGTATCAAATAATTCGATTCGGACCGGGTTTTCCAAGGTATGCGGGAAGATATCAAGAATGCCGCCCCGTAAACTGAATTCACCAGGGGTTCCCACCATCTCATTCCGCTGATAGCCCATGATCAGCAATCGATCCAGGAGAGTGTTCAAATCTACATCTTCGCCCAGTGTAAAGGACAGCTGCATGGATTTCCACAAGTCCTTGGGAGGAAGGATTTTTCTCAATCCTGCGGCCGGTACGACGAAAATCCCTTTTTGATCGGTTGCCAGCCTGTTCAGTACTTCTATCCTCTGTGATTTCAGCTCAGGACTTGCCACACTCAGTTCAGCAGCGATCAGTTCATTGGCCGGATATAGATAAACCTCTTCCTCTGAAAGAAACTGCAGCAGGTCATCATAAATTTTTTGTGCCTGCAGTAAATTGTGGGTCAGGACAATGGCCGATTTCCCCGTCTTGCGGAACATTGAAGCGATGAACACACTTCTGGAAGAACCCGATAACCCTGCGACAAGCTGTTCCTCCAGGCCCTCCTCCACTCCGGAAGCCAGGGCCTGCAATTCTTCATTTTGGCCAATGAAGTTTAATATACTTTTCAAGGAAGTAATCCTCCTCTCTAATTCTTTTCTATTTATGTTGCTTTTGACATTTCTTTCATTTCTTTAGGCTCTTTTCGTAAACTTTGTTGCTATTTAATACAAACTTTAAAAAATCTCTACTTAATTAACCAGAAATATCCTGATAAACAAGGAAGAAAAGAGCTAATTCACCTTGTTCAGAGAACAAAGCCCTTGTCTCCAAGGGAAAAATCCGGCTCTTTGGATTTTTCCGAGAGCAACAATATATACGAAAACAGCGTTTCTTTAAAATGAACATGTCTGCCCGCTTGAAGTGAAAAATCATTCATTCAGCTCAGAGTCTATTAAAAACATTGATTTCGTTCAAGACGCTTTTAAGACGCTTAAGCAGAGGTGACTCAGGCATTGCCTCCGCAACGAAAATCATCCTGCTAATTTTATCAATAGAAAAATGCTTTGGTGATGACCAAAGCCAATTAATGAATCAGATAATCTGATTGATGATAATCCGGATTCCGATTAAGCGATTCCTGGCAGTCCTCGCAAATCGTCTTGATATGAATATCACCATTTTGTTCATATGATACCATATCCATGCGGTCTTCATCAGAAAGTTTATGCAGGCCTACCTGTTCTGAGTTGACCGACACCTGCTCCAAGCTCCCGACCTTATACCCGCAATGGCGGCAAAAATAGTTAATCGCCATATTCTTCCTCCTTCATAAGCATGCCTATCTTTAGTATGAACGGGTTATGAAGGAGTTATACAGCTTCAAACTCAGTTGAACTTATTCATGACTTCTAGGAATGGCTTTTCAAGCCAAGCTTCACACGCATCCGCACTTGACTTGATTACATCCTGCATGGTTTCCCATTCTTCAGGCGTGAATTTTCCCAGCACATAATCAGGAACCTTCATACCTCCAGGCGGACGGTCAATTCCCACCCTTATCCTGTTGAAGTTCTGGGTCCCCAAATGGGCAATAATGGACTTCATCCCATTATGTCCGCCCGGGCTGCCCTTTTGACGCAGCCTTAGTTTACCAACCGGCAAATCAAGGTCATCATAAATTACCACTAAATCCTCTTCATCAATATCAAAGTAATCCATCAGGGGAACAATACTTTCTCCCGATAAGTTCATATATGTAAGAGGTTTAAGTAATATGACCTTTTCTCCTTTATGATGGATGCTTGCATAGACTCCTTTGAATTTAGATTGATTTAAGGGACTGTCAAACCTCTTTGCCAGTTCATCTATAATTTCAAATCCTATATTATGCCTCGTACGGTCATACTGTGATCCTGGATTTCCAAGCCCAACGATTAATTTCATGTATACACCTCATTTTCCTGCACTGCCACTATCATTAGTATAAACGATAAAAGACGCAACCCGCAAAAGGCTGCGTCTGGAAACCTCGTTATTTTATTCGTCTGCGCCTTCATTCTCGTTGCTTGCTTCTGTTTCACGGCCTTCCTCATTCTCAGGCTGACCGCCTTCCTGCTCTTCACCTGAACTGATTTCTTCCTCTTGACGAGGTGCCAGTACAGATGCAATCGTACGGTCATCTTCAGTATTGATCGTGAAGGAATGGTTGCCTTTGATATCTCCGACTGTGATGGTCTCTCCAACCTGAAGTTCAGAAATGTCGACCTGAATGCTGTCAGGGATATCCGTCGGTTTAGCTGTTACAGACACATCATGAAGCGGCTGCTGCAATACGCCTCCATCTTTCACACCTGCCGATTCACCGACAAGTTCGATGCGTACATCAGCATCCATCTCGCTGGACATATTGACAGCAAGGAAATCGGCATGGATGACAGCATCCTTAATGTGATCCTGCTGATAATCACTCAATACCACATTCTGTTTGTTTCCATCGACATTCAACGAGATGATTCCGTTACGCCCGGCCTCTCTCATTGTTTTGATGAACTCAATTGAGTCGATGGCAATCGGTTTGTTTTCTGTTTTATATCCGTATACTACTGCAGGAATACTCCCTTGATGTCGAAGTTTGGTTAAATCAGATCGTTTGTCGCCTGTACGGCTATTAGCTTTCAGTTCTACAGCCATGAATAAAACCCCTTCCTCAGTTTTCTATAATAGTCTCTCTATAGAAAATACCCTAAATAAGGGATAATTAAACAGGGTGTTTATAAAATGTTTCCGTTTTGCCGAGTGAAAAGGGCTTTAGTACACCGTTAACTTTTCTCTGAAAGTATCTTCATCCTAGTACTAAATACTGTTAATAAAAGGCTCTTTTCGTATATATTGTTGCTATTTGGATGAGATAGTTGATTTCCACTCTAGGCGTGCGACTCCGCGGGGCGGGCGGTGAATTAAAAAGCGGAAACGGCCGTTTAGCGACGTACAGATTTTAGGGCTCTTGCATGAGATAAAGGAATCACGAAGAGCGACAGCGATTCGATGATGACTTATCTATAAAGTGGAAAGGCCCCGTTCAGCGGCGTACGGACTGGACTGTCTCCGCATGAGATAAAGGAAACACAACGAACGCAGTGAGTTGATGTTGACTTATCGCAAGGAGGGGACAGGGAAGTCCGCTAGCCGTTGGGGCCTTGCAGCTGGATTCGCAAGGAGAGAGACCGAAATCTGCTAGTCGCTGGCCTCTGGAGCTAGATTGGCCTCCTCGGCGTTGCCTGTATAAAAAGTGGAAGCGCCCACTTCAGCCCCTACAGGCAAATGTTCCTAAGATAATAAAAGGTGATCTATCCTTTAATTCTCTTAGGGTTATTTGACCCCGAGGGGCTGGGTTACGTTCCAGTGGGTACGTAACCTCGGGCGATGGAACTAGACGCCCGCTTATCCCGCAGGAGGTCGCATGCCTTCCGCTCCAATCAACCATCGTAAAAATATCCAGAAGAATCAGCTAAAAAACAACAATCTTTCAGAAAACAGCCTAATAAAAAAACCAGACGAGAAATCTCGTCTGGTTTTTAGCGTTGATCAATCAAACAGTGTACTTACTGATTGTTCCTCGTAAACCCGGATAATGGCTTCACTGATTAGAGGGGCAACAGAAAGCTGCTCAATTTTATCAATCATTTTATCTTCAGATAATGGAATGGAGTTCGTTACTACCAATTCTTTGATTTTTGAGTTTTGAATTCGTTCGATTGCAGGGCCCGAAAGAACCGGATGTGTACAGCAAGCGTACACCTCTTTTGCTCCATTTTCAATAAGGGCATTTGCTCCTAGAGTAATCGTACCTGCTGTATCGATGATATCATCGATTAAAATCGCAATTTTGCCATCGATGTTACCGACAATGTTCATGACTTCCGATACATTTGGTTTCGGACGGCGTTTGTCGATGATAGCGATCGGTGCTTTCAATCTTTCCGCCAATTTACGGGCTCTTGTTACTCCGCCGTGGTCAGGAGATACAACAACGACATCTTCCGCATTGAAACCTTTTTCAAGGAAGTAGTCGCCCAAAATTGGTACTCCCATAAGGTGGTCGATCAGGATATCAAAGAAACCTTGAATCTGCGGTGCATGCAGGTCAAGTGTGATAACACGGAAAGCACCAGCTGTTTCAAGAAGGTTAGCCACAAGCTTAGCGGTGATTGGCTCACGGGCACGCGCTTTACGGTCCTGTCTCGCGTAGCCATAGTAAGGCATAACGATATTGATGGTTTTCGCAGATGCTCTCTTCAGGGCGTCTACCATAATCAGAAGTTCCATAAGGTTTTCATTTACAGGAGCACTTGTGGACTGAATAACGAATACATCACAGCCGCGGATGCTTTCCTCAATATTGATCTGAATTTCCCCGTCACTGAATTGTTTAACGGTACATTGACCAAGCGGAACGCCCACTTCTTTTGCGATTTCTTCTGCAAGAGAAGGGTTTGAATTCAAAGAAAAGATTTTCAATTTAGAATTAGAGTAACTGTTAGGCATGACAACCTCCAAATTAGTTGTTGTTAAGATTTAATTTATTTACATAATTCTCTTTGTTCACTTGACGAGCTCTGGCAATGGATAAGGACTCTCCAGGAACATCCTGTGTGATCGTTGATCCAGCGGCGACATATGCACCTTTTCCGATTGTAACAGGAGCTACCAGGTTTGAGTTACATCCCACAAAAACGCCATCTTCTATTTTAGTCAGATGCTTATTCTTCCCATCGTAGTTGACCGTAATGGACCCACAGCCCAGGTTGACATCTTCACCGACTTCCGCATCACCGATATAACTCAGGTGGGATGCTTTGCTGCCTTTTCCGAACGTCACTTTTTTCAATTCAACGAAGTTACCGACTTTCACCTCATCCATGATTTGTGACTGAGGACGAATATGGGCAAACGGACCGATATTTACGTGGGAGCCAATCTCACTGTCGTGGGCAACCGATTGTTTGATAGCCGTATTGTCACCGATCTTACAATCCTTGATTTCAGTATGAGGCCCGATAACAGAGTCTTCACCGATTACAGTACGACCTTTAATCACTGTGCCCGGATGGATGGTTGTGTCACGTCCAATCTCCACATCTGCTCCAATATAAGTCGTGTTTGCATCAATGAATGTAACACCGTTACGCATATGTTTTTCATTAATCCGTTTTTTCATGATTTGCTCAGCCTGTGATAGGGCAACACGGTCATTTACGCCCAGTGTCTCTTCAAAGTCATCCGTTTGATAAGCACTGACGACCTCTCCCTCTGCTTTCAGGATTTCAATGACATCCGGTAAATAGTATTCGCCTTGGCTATTGTCATTAGACACTTTTTTCAACGCTTCAAATAGCGCTTTATTATCAAAGCAATACGTTCCTGTATTGATTTCTTTCACAAGACGTTCTTCTTCAGAGGCATCTTTATGTTCTACAATCTTTTCTACAAGTCCTTCTTGATTGCGGATGATCCTGCCATAACCAGTGGCATCTTCAGGTTTACCAGTCAGGATTGTCGCTTTCGCATTCAGCTCATCGTGATGCTTTAAAAGCGCTTCCATCGTTTCAGCTTTAATAAGCGGGGTATCACCACAGACAACAATTGTAGTCCCTTCCAACCCGCCAAGCACTTCTTCCGCCTGCATAACTGCATGGGCCGTGCCCAGTTGCTCTTCCTGCAACGCAAACTCACTTCTGCCTTCAAGGTGGGTCTGCACAAGTTCCGCACCATGTCCGACGATGGTAACAGTTTTATTTATATCAAGAGTGGTAATTTGGTCGACAACATGTTCCACCATCGGCTTATCACAAACCGGGTGCAACACCTTATATAACTTGGATTTCATTCTGGTTCCCTGTCCTGCTGCTAAAATCACGGCATATCTATTCGTCATATATATAGGGCCCTCCATTATCCTTTTTTCCATTACGAATATATCCTAAAAAACTTTATATTTCAAGGAATCTCTTTAAAATACACATATTTGACATTGCTTGGCGGCCGATATTCCTGACATTCGTTCAAATGAGGAATTAAGAAGATGCAAGTCACGCCAGAATTTGATTTTTTCTGGATGATATGGAGAGTTTGAGGAAAGTACTTTGGGGGTATAAAAAAAACGCTGCATTCGTATAGATTGTTGCTTTCGGAAAAATTCAAAGGGCCGGATTTTTGCCCTCGGATACAAGGGCTTATCTAACTGAACAGGGTGAATAGCTCTCTTCTTTCTTGTTTACCGGGATATTTTCTATGAAATACAGCTATATCTCTTGAACCTGATAGTAAATAGCAACAAAGTATTAGAAAACAGCCTAAAAAAAAGAGCCTTACTATAGAAGTAGGCTCCTGCTGTCAACTATTCTATTAAGAAGCACTTCCAGCTTCTTCTAGTTCCACTTCTTCTTCCAACTCACCTAAACGATGGTATTCTGTAAGAACGGCTTCCTGGATCTTACCGCGGGTACCTGAATTGATCGGGTGAGCGATATCACGGAATTCTCCATCCGGAGTTCGTTTGCTGGGCATTGCCACAAACAATCCATTGTTACCATCAATTACACGAATATCATGTACGACAAATTCATTGTCGAGTGTAATGGAAGCAATGGCTCTCATTCGACCATCGGTATTCACACGGCGTAATCTGACATCTGTTACTTCCACTGTATTCACCACCTTTTTCCCTAGATGAAATCTACTTAATGTATTCAACGAATTTTTTTCAATTCCTTCTTAATTTGTAAAATTTTTTGAAAAATTTCCGTTTTTTTAGAATTCTTTGATTAAAAGGCGGTTTAAAGCTTGATAGATAGGGAAAAGTAACTGATTAATAAAAGAGTTTTATTTTCTTTAAAAGATTCAATTATCGTTATATGGGAGCCTTCTTCGAGGATTCCGCGGAATCTGTAAACTCATAAACAAAGGGGCAAACCTTTCTTTTAAGACATGCCTTTAAAAATGGATTAAGTACCACATTCTGTGGAAACACCTAAAATAAAAGTCTAACAGGCCTAAAAATAAATCATCTCTTGTTGTCTCTCTCTAAATAGATGATAATCACCCTAGACTAGACTGGGCTTTGTAAAGCTCCTCCTAAGTAAAAAACCCTTCAAAAAATAAAGGGTTTTTACTAGAAGATTGTTGCTTTCTTAGATATACGAAAAGAGCCAAAATAAAAAAGGTAACGCATTCCGCATTACCTGTCTTTCCAATTTATTTCACCAGTGCAATAACTTCGATTTCAACCAGTGCATCTTTTGGCAGCCTTGCTACCTCGACACAAGACCTGGCTGGTTTATGGGTATTGAAATATTCCCCATAAACTTCATTGATCGCACCAAAATCATTCATATCCTTGATGAAGACCGTAGCTTTCACCACTGTATCCAGGGATGCTCCCGCCTCTTCCAACACCGCTTGGAGATTTTTAAATACTTGATGGGTCTGATCTTCAACTGTTCCTTCAATCATCGTTCCTTCGGCGGTCAATGGAATTTGACCGGAACTGTAAAAAAGATTGTTAACAATGATTCCTTGAGAGTATGGTCCGATAGCAGCAGGCGCTTTGGACGTGGAAATGCTTCTCATGTTAATTTCCTCCTGTTTCAAGAAATGAGATTTTCGAGTGAAAATAATTTCCTTCAGATACGTTAATTTGCTTTTCTTTTACATCTACATCAGACAATTTGACCAACGAAATGTATTCATCCACCAGACGCTCATCAGCATTCTCCGCTTCTACAAGAACAGCGATTCCCGATAACTCAGCAGAGAATTCATCCAGAAGGTTTTTCATCCCGTTTACAGTCCCTCCGGCTTTCATGAAATCATCGACAATCAGGACTTTTGAACCTTCCTTCAAGCTTCTTTTAGAAAGGACCATTGTCTGGATTCGCTTTGTGGACCCGGATACATAGTTGATGCTTACGGTCGAACCTTCTGTTACTTTACTGTCTCTTCGCACAATCACAACAGGAACATTCATGTGGCTTGCTATCGCGTGGGCAATTGGGATTCCTTTTGTGGCTACCGTCATGATGACATCAATGTCACTTTCTGCAAAGGCAGAAGCCAGAAGCTTTCCTACCTTATCCATCGCACGGGGATTTCCGAGCAGATCGGTCATATACAAATAGCCGCCAGGGAGAAGCCGCTCAGGGTTGGCCAAGTGTTCACACAGCTCGCCAATGATTTCTTTGGCAGCAGCCACGTTTACTTTTGGAATATACCTTACACCGCCGGCCGCACCCGGTACTGTCTGGACAGTCCCCACGCCTCTCGTTTCAAAGGTCTCTTTTATGATGCCAAGATCTTCGCTAATGGATGATTTTGCGGAACTGTATCGTTCAGAAAAGAACGTAAGAGGAACCAACTGATGCGGACGTTCAAGCAAATAGTGCGTCATATCAATCAACCGTTCACTTCTTTTAAATTTCAATTCGCTGTCTACCTCCCTAAAACCCGAATATTATAGGCTAAATATATCATTAATATACGGATTTAGGCAAGTGTATTTCGGTCTCCCTGCATTCTTACGGCAAACACCTGATCACAAAACCCGCGAAGTCCATTATAAATCCTCGGTAATCTTGATTCATATTGGACAAGACCGAATACAGTCGGTCCACTTCCACTCATCAATACAGCATCTGCCCCAAAACGCTCCATTTGTTCCTTGATATGCTGAACTTCAGGGTGCATCTTCAACGTTACTGATTCAAGCACGTTCCCCAAGCTCGTACACATCCGGTCATAATCACCGTTTTCCAGAGCAGACAACATTCCCTTTGTATCAGGGTGGCGCACTTGCCCGAGTTTTAGGTTCTTATATACATCACCAGTGGATACTCCGATTGAAGGCTTGGCTAAGATGACCCAGCAGTTCGGCGGCGCAGTGATATGCTCTATTATCTCGCCTCTTCCTTTGGCAAGTGCAGTGCCTCCATAAACACAGAAGGAAACATCTGACCCGATTTCTGCCCCCATCTCAGCAAGTTCGTCCAACGAAAGACCCAGCTTCCACAAATCATTCAGTCCCCTCAGGGTAGCTGCCGCGTCACTGCTTCCTCCTGCAAGTCCGGCTGCCACTGGGATGACCTTATCAATGGAAATGGATACTCCTTTTTTGATCCCAAGCCTCTCCTTTAATAAATGAGCAGCCTGATAAGCCAGATTACGCTGATCATCCGGGACGAATCGGTTATGGGAGAGTATCTTGATCGTGTCTTCCTCCAACTCTGTCAATTCAATGCGATCGGCTAAATCAATGGTTGTCATGATCATCTCAACCTCATGATATCCATCAGGACGCTTATGCAGGACATCAAGAGTCAGGTTGATTTTAGCCGGGGCCTTTACTAAAGTTTTCATAATAAATCACCTACTTTTATACAAACCAATTCCAGGAACAATTGCTTTAAACAGAATATTTAAAAGGCAAATGTTCAATTCGTTCGCTTTTATGCTTTCGCAGAAATATCTATGAAGACTATTTTAGCATATTCCTTCTTTGGCATGCTGCAAAACCCCCACTTTTTTGCATAGTTACTTTCATGCTAGCCTTTTATAAGAAAGATAATTCATGAACTGCAGGTTTTGGTCCAGTTTTTTTAAATTATCTCTCTTCGTAAGTATTGTTGGTATTTAAGAAACGCTGTTTTCGTATATAATGTTGCTCTCGGAAAAATCCAAAGAGCCGGATTTTTCCCTTGGAGACAAGGGCTTTTTACTCTGAAAAAGGTGAATTAGCTCTTTTCTTACTTGTTAATCAGGCTATTCCTGGTTAATTAAGTAGATTTTTTAAAAATATGTATTAAATAGCAACAATGCTTACGAAAAGAGCCTTAAGAAAAGTAGTTGATTTCCACTACAGGCGCACGACTCCGAGGGGCTTGGCGCTGGAACTAGACGTCCCGCTAATCCCGCAGGAGGTCGTGCACCTTCCGCTCCAATCAAGCTTTAATAAACAGACCCATAAAGTTAATGTAAAAAGCAACAATCTTTTAGAATACAGTTTTTTACTTAGACAGAAAAAGGACCGGCCTGAAGGGAGGTGCTTCTCCTTCTTGAGCCGATCCTTTCAACGCGGCAAATCAGCAATTGCATTCAGGAATTGTTATCGATCATCCCTCTTTGCGCAAGTTCCACTGCTCTTTTGACCATATTACCGGCATCCTTGGAACGGATGCCTCCCCAGCCTTCTCTCTGGACAGTATCATAAAAGCCAAGTTCTTTTGCAATTTCTTCCTTTAAACGTTCGGACATCATGCCTCGTCTTCTACTCATGACTATTCCTCCTTATTTAAGGGCCGCATGTTTAGCATGAGCAAAAACTGAAGAAAAGTTACAAGGGGACTATCTCCTTAGTTTCCAATATGTAAATGATAAGGTGGCAGGACCTTTAAAGACAAGATGGCAGTCGAAGCTGCCTGATTTTAATGATATAGCGCAAATGAAAAAGCAGTAAACATAGTTGTTTACTGCTCGAGGATCATTGCCCCTGCTGCTTCATCATAGAAAGTTAACTCAACTGTATCAGTGAGTACATCTGCATAGCTGTAAGAAACTCTTTCAAACGCATTTTCTTCTTGATCTAATTGAACAACGAATACTGAAGGATAAGTCTCTGCTAACACTCCAGAACGTTCAATCGTTTTGCGACGTCCGCCATTGGCTTTGAGCATCAAACGTTTTCCTAAATTAGAATCAAGGGATTTTTTTATGTCGGCTAATGTTTTTGGCATTACGCTTCCACCTCACTGTTATTAGTATAACACTTTATGTATCGAAAGTCAAATAAATTTATAATTTTATCAATAACTTTTAAACTCTGTCAATGCTTTTCATTCAACAAAATGCTTTTTTTTTCAACATCTGTAGTCTACCCGCGGGTCAATTATATTATGTAAGTGATTTCCACTTGCTTTTCTTGTCAGAATACATGGGATATTGTCGATTGATTTGTTAGCCCTTTACCTTTTACCGGTACGTTGCCACCCGACTGCTTCAACTAACAACTTCTTAATAAGAAGAGCCGTAATGAATGTTCTTCATACGGCTGATCCATCATTCTTCTTCCACCGGCTTATAGGGCATCCCGGTTCTAAGCACACCCCGTGTTTCAATTCCGCCCAATCCTTTATCACCTGTCAGTGTGTTTCTTAATATATCCCAGACATTAACCGGCTCTGTAAACGCTGTAAAGCTGATTTTGGCGACAATATAAACGGGATCAAGCGCATGGATATTGACTCGCAGCGGGGAACTGGCAAAATTGGCACCAGCATGAATCAAGGATTCAAAATGTGATTGGCATGCCCCGGCAAAGATGACCAGTTGATCCAAATGGGGCACACGCCTCCTGGCTTCTTTCACTGTATTGACAAAAAAACGGGAATGGCGGTAAGCGTTAATATCCGATTTCTTCCCTTTGGATTTTGTATACGCATCGTGTCCAGTTATCACGAGAATATCCGGGCGGTACTTTTCAATAAGAGGGCCGATTTTTTCCGGCATTTCCTTCTCATTGCAATGGACACCTGTAACCGGAACCCCAATTGTTTCATATAAATCCAGACATTTTTGTAAATAGGATGGGTCCCCATCAAGGTGCAGCACTCTTCCCGGAATCTGAAAATAGTTATATTCTTCTCGGTAGGCATTAGTCAAATGATACTCCTGCTTCTGCTTTTGAAGGTCGATATCCTGTCTGAACAACTCCAACGACTGCTGCTCCATGGACCTGAATTCCATGGTTCTCCGTTTATGTTCCCTTGGATCAATCAGCTCCAGGTCTTCAAGCGGGGCATCCGCAACCAGCCTGTAGTCTTCTCCATACAGAATCGCCGTTCGAGTGCCTCCTGTCTCCAAGATATCAATGATCCTAAATATTATGTCACATTGGTGAGACTTCCGGCCGACGATGGCATTGACTTCTACTTTCACTGGCGTCAACTCCATTGGATAGTACATCCTTTAAATAAATCTTCCTTTAGTAACCTATGCACCTGCCCGGAAATGGGTGTCATTGAGGAAAGACATTGGAGGAGAACCGTTGGGTTTACTACAAACCGAGCGATGGTAAAGCAGAGATTCGGCTGTCCAGCGCCGAACTGACTGAAGGCCAAAGATGGGATAAAGGAGCACCACCAACGTAATGAAGTTATATGTACTTATCGGAAGGAAGAAGAACTAAATACCCCAGGCAGTGACCAATCACTCATTTACTCTAATATTTTTTTCAGGTACACATTTAAAGGATTAAAAGAAATTTTCATCGAAAAATATATTGATTACTATAAAAGGGAGATGTTTGAGATGTCTGGTTTCATTACCCATATTGGTACAATTGAAATCCCTGTAAGCAACCTTGAGAACGCGATCCCGTTATACAAAGAGGTCCTGGGCGTTGAAGTGGAATTCAAGGGAGAAAAAAATGCCATGCTGACATTCAAGAAAAAAGGAGTACCCACCATATTTATGGTGGAGACGGAAGAAAAAGACCGGTTATCTTTCATGAATTCTAATAACGGCGTGGAGCACAGTATCATTGATTTCTATACAGCCGATTTGAAAGGCTTCCACAATTGGCTGAAGGAAAAAGGGATCGAGGTCGGCCCGTTGAACATCCATCATGATCATGAATTAGGCGGTTTTGGCTTCAAAGATCCGGATGGCAACCTCTTAAGTGCCACGAATGTCTTACATGAGGGACAACAATAGAAGTACTAGTATTAAGGTGTTACATCCTTACCAACCATATAATTCTTTAAAATATAGGGTTGCATAAAAAATCTTAAATAAGGACCCGGGGAAATTCCCGGGTCCTCATTTGCTTCCATTATTTGAATATAGGAAGAAGTTCATTGCTCAACTGAGCAAACTCTTGGATACTCAGCGTCTCACCCCTTCTTCCAGGGTCCACTCCGGCTTTCTCCAAGCCGGCCAGTATTTCATCCTTTTTTTGTTTTCCATCAGGCAGCTGGCTTGTTAAGTTATTTAAAATGGTTTTCCTTCTTTGGGCAAAAGAAGCTCTCGTCACCTTGAAGAAAAATTCTTCATCCTCCACATCTGCTGCAGGCTTGTCTCTCTTCATCAACCTGATCACTGCGGAGTCGACATTCGGCTGAGGCATAAACACCGTCTTTGGTACCGTCATAACCGTTTCGGCTGTTGTATAGTACTGAATCGCAATAGAAAGAGAGCCATACTCCTTAGTTCCCGGCCGGGCCGCTATCCTGTCGCCTACTTCTTTCTGAAGCATGACACAGATTCCCTTAATCGGCAGATTCTCTGTTAAAAGCTTCAAGATGATCGGTGTTGTCACGTAATATGGAAGATTCGCGACAACCATGATATCTTCGTAACCGGACAGTTCCTTCTCGATCATCTCCTGGACATTCGCTTTTAGAATATCTTCGTTGACAATCGTGACATTCGTATAAGGAGATAAGGTATCTGCCAGGATTGGAAGGAGCCTTTGATCAATTTCAAACGCCAGAACCTTCCCTGCCGTACGTGCCAGATGCTCCGTCAAGGCTCCAATACCCGGGCCGATTTCAATGGCAGCTGTTTTTTCTGTCAGTCCTGCATATTCCGTGATATTCCTTAATATATTAGGGTCAATCAAGAAGTTCTGACCCAGACTTTTCTTGAATGAGAAGCCGTACTTCTGCAAAATTTCCTTCGTCCGAATAGGGGTCGCAATATCTTTATGCATCTGTTTCCTCCTGTAATATCGTATTGATTGCTTTGGCAAACTCCTCTTGCTTGATTTCAAACATTGCTAATCGTTTATGAAGCTGCTTTCCGTTGGTATATCCAATTCGCAGCAAGTCACCCAGCCGCTCTCTTCTTGCCTTGGCCTTACGTCCGCCGATCAACCCGGCATCAATCAAATCATCCACACTGATTTCTTCTGCATGGCATTCATTCATGATGTGGGCTTCCTTGAGAGCCTCTTGTATCACCGCAGGAGAGGCGTGTTCCACACCAATCCCCTTTCCATTCTTCGGCAGCGCATCCCGCTTGGCTATGAAAGCATGCTTGCAGCCCGGTACATTGTCATTCACTATTTTTCTTATCCGTTCACCAGGATAGTCAGGGTCGGTAAAAATGATAACGCCTCTTTTTTCCTGGGCATGTTTTATTTTCAATAGTGTTTCCTCAGAAACAGCCGAACCATTTGTCTCAATTGTGTCAGCATCCACTGCACGGCGAATGGCCGTCGTATCATCTCTGCCCTCCACCACAATAATTTCTTTTATTTTCATATTTCCTCCAAAAAAATTGAAACATTTTTATAACCTGTTACGTCTAATATGTAACAAGACTTTTTGCTTGTAAGGATTATTATATCGTTTTCTGGCTTAAAGAGAAAAGGAAATCAAAAAAGCAGGAGGAATCCCCCTGCCCTGAAAAATTAGTTTAAGATTTTAATTTTCACTTGTTTTCTGCCCCAGCGGTATGCTTCCGCTTTTGTAGAGAAGAATACGTCTATCTTGTTGCCTTTGATTGCTCCGCCTGTGTCGGCAGCTACTGCATATCCATAACCTTCTACATATACTTTTGTTCCCAAAGGAATGACAGAAGGGTCGACAGCAATGACCTTGATGCCAGGATTGGCTCTAAGGTTGATGCCCGTAGCCGTGATGCCTGAACAGCCGTTACAGTGTCCGGTATATGCCGTGGAGCTTACATAGAATTCCTGGCCGCCGCTTGGACTCGCAGCTGCACTTGAGGAACTACCCCGCGATACTTGGGCAACCAGTACCTTCGTGCCCACTTTGACAATCTTATCCTGACTCTCTTGGACCGTCTTTTCGCTGATCAGCTTACGGGATACCTCTTTGCCGTTTTCTTTTACTACTTCATACTTCTTCTCGATCAAGCCCTGCTGTCCCGCCTGAACGACTTCTTCTTTTCCTTTTGTAAGGTTGGAGTCTTTGCGGGTTATCACAGCAAATTCTTTCGGTTCTTCCACTACATCGGTGACTTTTTCAACTCGAACGACATTTATGACATCATTTGCTTTAACATTGCTGTCTAAATTGGGTTCCACTCGGTCTTCTTCCGTTAGTGTGATTCCTTGTTGCTTTAAAAAGTCAGCGACCGTAGTCGAAGTTGACCATGCAGCCTTTTCATTACCCCCATCAACAAGCTTTACAGGGAATGCAGGTGCAATCTCAACTTTTGTTTTCTCTGTTACGCTTTCTTCAAGGCTGACATTCACCTTGTCGTGTTCACCAATCTCGATCTTTTCATCAGACAGCAGCTCCTTGACCGTCTTAGCTGTCGTCCAGACCTTCCTGGTTTCACTTCCTACCTTGATTTCTACCTGTTTTGCCGGCTCCCAAACCACTTTCATGTTATTTGTAACCTCGGTCGATCCTGTCGGATACAAATAGTCTTCTGATTGCAAAGGAATCTTTAAATCTTGCAAAATATCATGTATCGTATTTGCGTGTGTTCTAATTTCTTGTTCTTCGCCATTCAGGGTCAGTGCGACCGACTTCTTTGTCCCCTCGAACAGAAGGTAACCGAATACTGCCGCAAAAACTGCTATACTCACGGTCAGAATGGCCCATTTCCTTTTCTTCATCGACTTGGAAAACAGGTTTTTCATGTTTTCTTTACTCATGAAAAACGCCTCCTTTTCTCGGAGTGATTATATTAGACTAGTAACACACTTGTCAAGCCTAACCCCCTTAGTTTATGAGTCTAGTAATTTTGGGAACATATCGCCATTATGCAAAAACCCAAACAAAAAGGGAAGGATAACTTCTCGACATGGTTATCCTATGATAGAGATGAGAAATGTAGAACTTTAGTTTTTTTATTAGAAGCGGGACAAGCTTTCCCAAACCTCGACAAAATCAATTATCAATTTATGCCGAATAATTTTTTTGCATTTTGGGTTGTTTTCTCTGCAACTTCTTCAAAAGTGATTCCTTTCAGCTCCGCAATCTGCTCGGCAACCAATTTCACATAGGAAGGCTCGTTTCGTTTTCCTCTGTAAGGGTGCGGGGCAAGATACGGACAGTCCGTCTCGATCAGAAGCTTTTCAAGAGGGACCTCCTCCGCCACTTCCTTCGGCTTCTTTGCGTTTTTGAACGTTACTGGACCTCCCAATGAAATGAGGAAATTCATTTCAAGGCACACCCTAGCAGTTTCCGGGCTGCCGCTGAAGCAATGCATGATGCCGCCTACTTCTTTCGCCTCTTCTTCTTGTAAGATGTCCACAATATCCTGGGTTGCTTCCCGGTTATGTATGACGATCGGCAGCTTCACTTTCTTTGCAAGCCTGATCTGTTTGCGGAATACTTCCTGCTGAACTTCTTTTGGAGACTTATCCCAATGATAATCCAGTCCTGTTTCACCGATTGCCACTACTTTTGGATGTGAGGACAATTCTTCGATCCACTTTAAATCTTCATCCTTCATATCAACTGCATCAACCGGGTGCCATCCTATGGCTGCGTAAAGGAAATCATAACTTTCCACAAGCTCCATCGCCTTATTGATCGTCGGACGGTCGAAGCCGACAACGACCATATTTGCTACGCCCTCTCCGCGAGCCCTGTCAATGACTTCTTCTAAATCTTCGCTGAACTGGTCAGCATTCAAATGGACATGAGTATCGAACAACATATTATAGCTCCTTTTAATAGTATTATTTTACAGTAATCTTCTATGACAAGCTTCTCACATATGTAACATTTTCCTAACAAATGAAATATATGGAGGCACAAACTTCTCCATATCTTCGTTATCAACTTTTCTAAAATGGCTCTTCTGTATGTATTGCTGCTAGCGGAATGAAATCGATGATTTCTGCTCAAAAAGCCTTTACTTAGCATAACACCTACTAAAAGATGCAGGTTTATTGTTACCCTCTGTCAAAGTCATTAAACATTTTTTGGAAAGATAAAGAGAGTGTTTCACGTGGAACACTCTCCCTATTCAGGATTATTTTACTTTGGCTCCGTTTGCCAGAGATTGATCAACACTTGCCAATGAAAGCACTCCATCTTTTTCCCCTGCGAGAATCATACCTTGAGACAACTCTCCGCGCAGTTTTACAGGCTTGAGGTTGGTTACACAGATCACTTTTTGTCCAACCAGTTCTTCCGGCTTATAGAATTTTGCAATTCCCGAAACGACCTGGCGTTTTTCATAACCAAGATCAAGTTGAATTTTTAGAAGTTTATCCGCTTTTTTCACCGGCTCTGCATGAGTGACTGTCGCCACCCGGAAATCGACCTTCATGAAATCATCAATTGTGATTTCCTCTGATTCCGGAACCTCTTCTTCTTTGTTCTCTTCTTGAGGTTGCGGGGCTGTCCCACGCATCTTTTCCTTGATGTACTCAACCTCTTCAGAAATATCCAATCTAGGAAAGATCGGTTCTCCTTTTTTAACCACTTTTGTACCGGCAGGAATCATGCCGAACTTTTCAAGGCTTTCCCAGGTTGTCAACTCCTCCTGATCTGCACTTAACTGTTCGAATATCTTCTGTGGAGTTCTGGTCAGGAAGGGCTGAAGCATAACTGCTGCACGGCGGAGAGTCTCCGCCAGATGAACCATGACATTACCGAGTTCATCTTTTTGAGCTTCGTCCTTCGCCAGCACCCATGGCTGAGTCTCGTCGATATACTTATTCGTACGGCTGATCAGCTGCCACAGGCTTGATAATGCTACAGAGAATTCCATCTTCTCCATTGCTTCCTCGTATTGTTTCACCGTGTCTTTATTCACGGAAAGCAGCTCTTGGTCAAATGGTCCTTGTGAACCTTTGTATTCTGGAATCTCGCCGTCAAAATATTTATTGATCATCGCTACTGTGCGGTTCAGTAAGTTACCCAGATCATTTGCCAGGTCAAAGTTGATTCTTTCAACAAATCCTTCCGGAGTGAATACACCGTCAGAACCAAACGGAACTTCACGCAACAAATAATAACGAAGGGCATCCAATCCATATCGGTCGATGAGCGTTACCGGATCGACAACATTTCCTTTGGATTTTGACATTTTTCCATCTTTCATTAACAGCCATCCATGAGCGAAGACTTTCTTCGGCAGAGGAAGGTCCAGCGCCATCAGCATAATCGGCCAGTAAATTGTATGGAAGCGGACAATTTCCTTTCCTACCAAGTGAACGTCTGCAGGCCAATATTTAAGGTATTTCGTATCATCCTCTGTTCCGTACCCCAGAGCCGTAATATAGTTGGAAAGAGCATCGATCCATACATAGATGACATGTTTAGGATCTCCTGGTACTTTTACTCCCCAATCGAACGTAGTCCTGGATACAGCGAGATCTTCCAATCCGGGCTTAATAAAGTTGTTGATCATCTCATTTTTACGGGATTCCGGCTGAATAAATTCAGGATTTTCATTATAGTACTCTACCAGGCGGTCTGCATACTTGCTCATCTTAAAGAAGTAAGACTCTTCTTTAACTTTCTCAACCGGGCGTCCGCAATCAGGGCAATTGCCATTTTCCAGCTGGCGCTCTGTAAAGAACGATTCACAAGGGGTGCAATACCACCCTTCATATTGATCAAGGTAAATATCTCCCTGATCAAGTAAGCGGCTGAAAATCTTCTCGACAATATCTTTATGACGTTTCTCTGTCGTCCGGATAAAGTCATCATAAGAAATATCAAGCTTCTTCCATAAGTCTTGAATGCCTGATACGATATCATCCACATATTGCTGAGGGGTAATCCCGCTCTCTTCTGCTTTTCTCTGGATTTTCTGTCCGTGTTCATCTGTACCCGTCAAATACATAACATCAAATCCGCGCATTCTTTTGTAACGGGCCATCGCATCTCCTGCGACTGTTGTGTAGGCATGTCCAATATGTAAGTTTCCACTAGGATAGTAAATTGGTGTTGTAAGATAGAAGGTTTTTAACTTTTCCTTCATTATCGTTTTCCTCCCTTTTGTTTTTTGGGTGAGTATTTTATTAGGATTACAGTTCTTCCCCTCTTTCAATCCATAAGCTGAACTGGTGAAAAGCCTGTTATTTTAACCGCTGCAATAAATACATCATAACCTCTTATATCCTCAAAATATACCTAAAATAAGCTGAATCTGCAACTAACTGAGGAGTCTGTTCCAGTAAATTCGACATGAGATGAATACATTTGTCGTTTTTTGTCGAAATAAGTGTCGAATCACTTTTATGATTCGACATTCAATAGTTTTCAGATAATAATAATAAATTGGCAATTTTAATAGTTGGACACCTACTCAATCCCCTATGCAAGGGGATTATTTCGATTACCAAAATATAAAAATTTACATTTTTTATTATTGACGAAATTTGGAATCGCTGTTATTATAGATTCATAATCAAAAATATGTCGAAAAATGACGAATTCAAATACAACAGTTTTTCGAGAGGAGATCATTATAATGAAATCGACTGGTATTGTACGTAAGGTAGATGAGCTTGGACGTGTGGTAATTCCGATTGAATTGCGCCGTACTTTAGGAATTGCTGAAAAAGACTCTTTGGAGATCTATGTAGATGATGAAAGAATCATCCTTAAGAAATATAAGCCGAGCATGACTTGCCATGTAACTGGAGAAGTATCTGATGACAACATCAAGTTAGCAGATGGAAAATTGATCCTAAGCCGTGATGGTGCTGAAAAGATCATTAAAGAAATTCAGGAATCTTTTCAACTTGAAAAGTAATAGATAAATAAAAAAGTACCCTGCGGAAGATACTTGCAAAAGTAACTTTCCTGGGTACTTTTTTATATTTTTCAATAGCAGTACTGCTTAATTTTTTAATGAATTGCCCTGATTTAGCCGGCTTGTTCTCCCATCTTCTGCAAAGCTTGCTGCAATGTGTTAAAGGTGTTGATGTCCCCTAGATTAATGCCAAGCTGGACAGATGTCATTGCCACTTCCGGCCTGATGCCTGAAAGGGCGGTTTTAATCCCGAGAAGAGACAGGGTCTGAATGATTGAATAAATCTGCTGTGCCACCATGGTATCGACAATCGGAACACCGGATAAATCGATACATAGTTTGTCCACTTGCTTTTCCATACATCTTGCAGGAACAGTTTCCATTATTCTTGTTGCGCGTTCCGTATCAACATCACCTATCAGCGGCAGTACAGCAATGGTATCGCCCACCGGAATGATAGGAGCACCCAATTCTGCGATTAATTCATGCTGCGCTTTCATTCGATCTCTGGTGATATTGTAATACATCTTAGAAAAATCCTGTATCAACAGGTCAAACGCAGAATGAATGGAGTGATTCCAGTGAAGCAGATGCTGCTTCGTAATCTCTTCTTCCCGCTCCCCTGCATATATTTCCAAAAAATCCATGATTACAGACCGGAATTGATGAACAGCTTCAAGGACTTCATAGATCGGAGTTCCCAGCTCTGCCCGGCTCTTGGCGACAATGGTTGCCCACTGTTCACAATTCTTGTTATACTCACTTTTATCCTCTAACAACGAACTCGCAATCGTTTCCGTCGTTAAGGCATTCTGCTCTCTCAACAGCTTTTCATACTGTTGGTCTGCATCGACTGAGTAAATGGAATTCGGTCTTTTTTCTCTTAGGTTCAACCATCGATCAGAAAGGGATGTTTTGTTCTCAAGCAGCGCCCTATATAATTTCTCATTCTCATTTTGGGTCATAGCTAACTCCTTTTGGAAAGTCATTACCATTTAAGTGTAACAAACAGGGGGTGTAAATAACACTAAAGACACTTCAGTTCTCCTGTACATGAAATGCCTGATAGACATCCCGTTTAGGCAAGTCCCTTTCTTTGGATACCTTTTTGATGGCTTCTTTTGATGAGATTCCTTTTTCATTAATATAATGTTGTACATGTTGGGAAAGCGTCAACTCATTCCACCACTGCTCTTCTTCATTACTTGCACCTGCTTCAGAGCTTCCTTCGACAATAAGACAGAATTCGCCCCTGACCTCTCCTTCGCCGGTCCACTCCAATGCTTCTTCCATTGTCCCTCTAATGAACTCCTCAAACTTTTTAGTCAATTCCCTTGATAAGACGATAGAACGGTTGCCGAGAATTTCTTTCATTTCTTTAAGAGTTTCCTTCAGCCTGTGAGGCGATTCATAAAAAATCAAGGTACTATTCTGCTTGGCGAGACTTTCAAGTTCTTTCCGTTTATCTTTCTTGTTCCTGGAAAGAAATCCATAAAAGTAAAAGGGCTGTGGTTTCAGGCCTGATGCAATCAAAGCGGTCAAGGCTGCGTTGGCCCCCGGCAGCGGAATGACTGCCAGCCCTCTGGCTACCGCTTCCCTGACAATTTCATAGCCTGGATCTGAAATACAGGGCATGCCGGCATCACTCACCAAGGCGACTGTTTCCCCATTCTCAATTCTATCGAGCAGCTTCTCGCCGCTGGTCTCTTTGTTGTGCTCATGATAACTGACAACAAAGGTATCAATCTCGAAATAATTGCATAACTTCTTCGTGTTTCTTGTATCCTCTGCGGCGATGACATCACACTCTTTTAAAATTCGGATGGCCCTGAAAGACATATCTTCAAGGTTGCCAATCGGAGTCGGTATCAAATAGAGGGATCCTGCTTCAGATACCTGAAAGCTTTTCTGTGTTTTCATTCTTTTTCACCTTCTTTTTGGGAATGGAACTTTATTTATCATCACCATATAGCATTCTGTGTACTTCATCTCCGTAACTATTATCTTCATTATATACAATCAACGGCTGTAAAACTTTCAAGTCGGGGCTGCCATCTTTAATCCCTTCCACAAGGACCGTATTCGCTTCCTTATGCTGATTGGGATAAACAAAGCGTATCCGCTTGGGTTCAATACGGTATTCCCTCATAAGGGTCAGCAGGTCCACTCCTCTGCCGGGCCGGTGAACAAATGATGCCTTGCCTCCCTGTTTGAGAAGAAGGCTCACTGCTTTCACCACGTCTTCCAGCGTGCACAGAAGTTCATGGCGGGCGATCGCATAGTGCTCGTTACTATTGATCTTCTCTTTTTCCCCCTTAGAAAAATAAGGAGGATTACAGATCACTGCGTCGAACTTATCATTTCCAAAACGTGCAGGCATGTCCTTGATATCACCATGAATCATCGAAATTTGATTCTCCAAGCTGTTATATTCTATACTGCGGTTGGCCATTTCAAATAATCTGTCCTGAATCTCCACCCCGGTAATCGGCACGCTCGTCCTGTTGCTCAGCATAAGGGGAATTACTCCATTTCCTGAACAAAGGTCGATGATTTTTCCTTTCCGTTTTGGGATGCTTGCAAAATTTGCAAGCAATACCGCATCCAATGAAAACGAAAACACGGATGGACTTTGAATGATCCTTAAATTTTCCGCAAGTAAATAATCGAGCCTTTCATCATCTTTCAGTACAACCATCTCTACTTCCTCCGTCACAATCTATGTAAAACATATTACTAGTGTTTGGTTTACGCTGTATTTTTATAAAATGTTGCTATCGGAAAAATTTCAAAGTGCCGGGTTTTTCCCTTGGGTCTTGAACTTACTACTAAATAGCAACAAAATTTTAGAAAAGAGTCTTGGTTTTAAATGCTTTCTACTCATGAGGCAGCTTTAAGTTCTTCAAGTAAGGGTTCAGGTTATTGTCCAATTACTACTTGCTTTCACTTTTGATGACAGATGAACCCTCCAGTCGAGTTGCAGCGCCCGGAATACTCTCCACTGAAATAGAACCCTGGAAGCCAACTGGGGAGGAATCCAGCTCCCGCGGAAATCACCTGCATCTAAAAACAAAGCCTTCCTGGTAAAACAGGAAGGCCTAAAATTAAAGCTATTTCTTATTAAGAAATGATAAGCAGAACAAACAATCTTCATCTTTACGGGGACTGCCAAAGTGGATATTGCAGATATGAAAACCTTCCTGATATAACCGGGCCAGATTGTCATACCCTTCACCGACATCCAGTGATTTATCCTCGGAATGAGATTGTTTGGACCCCTTTTTACCTTTACGGGCAGCGCCTTTTGATGAGTTCCCTGTTTGCTCCAGTCTTCTGCGCAAATGATCATTTTCCAGCTGAAGGGAATTATTTTCTTCTAAGATTTCCGCTAAGACTTGTTTTAATTCACCCAGCTGCTGATAAAGCTGTCCTATTTGTTGCTCCATATTACTGACTGAATCAAAGAACTCTTTTTTATCCACTAAACTCCACCCCGTTACTCTGTGGCTTGAATTGAGACGGCACTTTCGTTTGAGATTTCATCTAAAGTAAATTCAAGAACCCGTTCCACTTCTTTAATATCAACTTTGATGACACGTTCCAAAATGTTGAGACCGACTACCCTGCCTTGACCTTGCGGAGTGCTGATGATCTCTCCCACATCCGGCAGTTCTTCTTTCGCCGCTTCATATTCGTCATTTTCATATTTCAGGCAGCACATGAGACGGCCGCATAAGCCGGAGATCTTTGTCGGGTTCAAGGAAAGGTTTTGATCTTTCGCCATTTTGATTGAAACTGGTTCAAAGTCTCCAAGATAAGTTGAGCAGCAAAGCATTCTGCCGCAAGGACCGATTCCGCCAAGCATTTTTGCTTCGTCCCTGACACCAATCTGACGAAGTTCGATACGTGTACGGAAAATAGATGCCAAATCTTTAACTAATTCACGGAAGTCCACCCTGCCGTCAGCCGTGAAATAAAAGATCACTTTATTTCTATCAAACGTATATTCCACATCCACCAGTTTCATATCCAGCTGATGCTCTGTAATTTTACTGCAGCAGACATTGTAAGCCTCTTCTGCCGCTTCCTTGTTTTCCTGCACGGCCATTTGATCTTTATGATCGGCCAGTCTTATTACTTTCTTCAGAGGAAGTACGACATCGTTTTCGCCAACCTGTTTCCGGTCGACGACCACTTTCCCATATTCCACTCCCCTGACGGTTTCTACGATTACATAGTCATTTTTTTCGATTTCCAGTTGACCTGGATCGAAATAATATATTTTACCCGCTTTTTTAAAGCGTACGCCTACAACATCGTACAAAGGAAATCACCCCTGTAATTTTAGCACAAGCTGTTCCAATAACAGCTGAGTATTCATATTTGCGTTAAGCTTTCGTTTTGCTTCAAGTACGGCCGTCATCTTATCCGACAGACTGTTAGTGGAAACCTGAAGCGCATCTGACTCCCATTCCTGCCTCTTATCCGGGTAAACCAGCTTATCTCCTTGATCTATCTGTATATACAGTAGATCTTTATATATAAGAAGTAAAAGATCCAACGCGCGATCTATTTGATGTTTCTCTTTGAAATGCTCGTTAAAATCCTCCTGCAAACTGATCATTGCCTGAAATGGACTTTTGCGAAGGACTTCATACAATTTTAACACTATTATTCTTGCTTGTGCAAACCACTCATCGCTGCTTAATTCAAATGCTTCCTGGTAATTATTAGTCAAACTTGCCGTCAGGGCAGCCATATTTCTATTTACTTCTTCAGAAATAAGCCTTTCTTTCAATAATTCCTGTGGAAGGGGCTGAAAAGAAACCACCTGGCAGCGCGACAAAATGGTCGGCAAGATACGGTGAACCTGTTCCGTCATCAGGATGGCTGTCGTCTCGGAGGACGGTTCCTCCAAAAACTTAAGCAAGCTGTTCGCCGCATTCGGTGTCATCTTATCCGCATGTGAAAGAATATAAATCTTCTGTTTGGATTCAACCCCGGTCTTGCTAAATTCACTCTGCAGTGTTTTGATCTGCTCTTTTTTTATAGAAAGGCCATCCGGTTCAATAACATGAACATCAGGATGATTATGATGGCTGATCCTTTTGCAGTTGTTGCATTCGTCACACGCTATTCCGTTCACTGGATGATCGCATAACAGCGACTTGGCAAAGAGGATGGCAATTTCTTTCTTCCTTGTTCCCCTTTCTCCTTCAAAGAGATAAGCATGTGCCACCCGATCTCTTTTGATGCTGTTGGCAAGCATCTGCAGGACAACAGGCTGTATTTCATTGAGTTCTTCCCAGGTCATGGACAACACGATCACTCACTTACGTATATAAATTAATTAACAAGCCTCTTACTTCGCCTATTTTTCCTAATATATCAATGGACTGTTTTTCTTCGTTTAATATATCTTCCGTCAATTCCACCAGCTTGCGGTCAACATTCTCAACAATATTCAGCTTTCTGCCTTCTCCATGATGATTCCATGTATGCGACTGCTTCAGATTCATTCCATAATCGACGGCTTCTTTCACAAACCTTTTCACCAGCGTCTTATACTTGGCGAGATCCTTGAAGGTTCTTGAACGGGCCAGTCTCTCGCCGGCGCTCGTAATATCCCCCATCAGTTTCCCAAGCTGCTCCATATGCAGCTTCTGATCTTGTTTACCGACAAGCATGCTGAACTTTGCCGAACCCCCGGTGTTCGCTTTCTGTTCGGTACGTACCTTATCGACACCGACACGGAGATCTTGGTTGATTTTCATTTACTTTTCCCTCACATTCTAAAAATGGTGAAACTGTTCAACCGGCAGGACAAACACGGTTGCACCGCCCACTTCCACTTCCACGGGGTAAGGAACATAAGAATCGGCATTGCCGCCCATCGGGGAGACCGGGGCAACCATTTGATCCCTCGACTTACAGTTGTCCCGGATAACCTGCAGTGCCTTTTCAACCCTGATATCTTCCACTCCGATCAGAAAGGTGGTGTTCCCCGATCGAAGAAAGCCTCCGGTACTCGCAAGTTTCGTCGATCTGAAATTATGCTCCATCAATGCACTGGAAAGACGGTTGCTGTCCTGATCCTGTACTACCGCCATAATCATTTTCATCTCATCCACTACCTCCCCAATAACTTTTTCCGAAAAACTGTTTATATACTATTATAGCAAGAATATTCCTATCATAATATCCGATATTCTTTAAACTGCACAATAAAAATTGGAAAATTAACACAAATTACTGATTTTCCCCTAAATTAGCCCTTTTCACCATATACCTGCCGGAGATTCAGCCCCTATAGGGACAAGAAGACCAGTCTGTTAATGGACTGGTCTTTCATTTATATATTTCTCCACAATAGTCAAAGCTTGTTTATACACTTCAACAAATGAGGCACTGGCATCAACTTTTTTAATGCGTTCCGGGAATTTTTCTAAAAGCATTAAATACCCTTCTCTCACTTTTTCATGGAAGTCCAACGCTTCCAGGTCAAGCCGGTTCACTTCCCTGCCTTTATGTGCACTGATGCGCTTCAAGCCTTCTTCAGGTTCCACATCAAAGTAAAGCGTCATATCAGGCATCGTATCCTCTATGGCAAACTTATTGATGCTGTATACTTCATCCATACCGATTCCCCGGGCATGCCCTTGGTAAGCAAGCGAACTATCCAGGAAACGGTCGCATAAAACCACCTTGCCATCCTTTAAGGCAGGAATGACTTTCTCTGCCAGGTGCTGTCTTCTGGCAGCTGCATATAACAAAGCTTCCGTTCTCTCATCCATCGCTGTATTTTCAGGATTTAAAATGACTTCCCGGATCTCTTCAGCAATCGTAATTCCGCCTGGTTCCCTTGTCAGCACGACTTCATGGCCTCTTTCCGTTAGTTCCTCAGCCATTTTTTTAATAATCGTTGATTTCCCTGCTCCTTCAGGTCCTTCAACCGTTATGAATAATCCCTGTTTCATCCTTTAACCTCCGCAATTCAATGGGTGCTTGTTTCATTATAACTTATTTCCGGCCGGGCTGCAGATTTACACAAAGATACTAATCTTGCCTTTTTCCAGTAAATGCTCCCCCTGAAACCTTGCTCCGTGCTCCATCAGCCTTTTAATTTCCTTTACACTTTCTTTCGTAATTTCTTCTCCTGGATACAATAGTGGAATTCCCGGCGGATATGGTGTTAACATTTCTCCTGCTATTCTTCCTGCCGCATCTTCTACGGAAATCCATTCCTTCATTTTCGTTTTCATTTCTTTAAAAGAAAAACAAAGTGAGGTGATGTTTTGTTTCTTTTCGAAGGTCAATAGTTCTGTTGATCCCTTCCCGGGTCGTATTTCCTTCATCTTCTCCAATACCATAGTGAAAGGAAAAGCAGTATCCTTTTTCAAAAGAGGAAGGATGAAAAGGACTTGATAAGGATCAGCCAGCTCTGCATATATCCCACTTTTCTCCAATTGATCCTGTAGTTGAAAGCCAGATAAACCTGGCAGTCTAACCATCAGCTTCAAAGGATCATGACTTTCAATAACTTCAAAACCGCTCTCCTTTAATCTATTTATAAATTCCTTCCTCATAGGTAAAAAGGTATCAAGGTCTTCCCTTGAATAGGATGCTATAAAATGACGGGCATGATCGAGTGAACCCATTATCGGATAAGATGGACTGCTGGATTGCAGCATCCCTAAGTACTGTTCCACCCTTTTAGCATCTATACCGTCACTTTTTATGTGTAAAAAGGAGCCCATCGTCATAGCAGGAAGCGTTTTATGGGCTGATTGAACAATAATATCAGCTCCCAACTCCAATGAAGAAGGAGGAAATGGCTCCCCATAGGATAGATGTGCCCCATGAGCTTCATCCATCAATACGTGCATGCCCTGTTTATGGGCCAGTTCAATAATATTCTGGATGTCATAGACCATGCCGTAATACGTGGGATAGGTTAAGATGACCGCTTTCGCTTCTGGATATCTTCTGGCCGCCTCCGCAAATGTTCCCTGGGAAATACCAGTGGAGGTTCTTGTTCGTTCATCAAACTCCGGGTGAAGGAACACCGGCTTTACATTCGCCAGTTTAAGGCCATTCAAGATCGACTTATGGCAATTCCGCTGAACGAAAACAATATCGCCTTCCTCGCACACCCCCAGGATCATCGCCAAGTTCCCGACAGTGCTTCCATTTACAAGGAAGTAACTCTTTCGTGTTTGATAGTGATCAGCCAATAACTCCTGCGCTTCCTTGATTGCCTCCGAAGGCGCATGCAGATCATCCAAGCCTGTCAGCTCGGTAACATCGTATTGAAGGAACCCCCCTGCCTGTCCATCCAGTAGTTTTCCGTTCTTATGTCCTGGAACATGGAATGACACAGGATCCTTATCAATATGATGTTGCAACGCCTCCACTAAGGGCATCCTATTTTGATCGTTCATAAAAAGCAATCCTTCCTATCGATGATTAACCCTTTAATCGTATCATATTGTAAAACCTATTATAAAAAAACTATTTTCGTATAGATTTTGGCTATCGGATAAATCCAAAGTGCCGAATTTTCCCCTCGGGTACAAGGGCTTTTCTCTCTGAAAAAGGTGAATAGCTCTTTTCTTACTTGCCAAGATATTTCTGTGAATTCTGGCCATATCTCTTGAACTTAATAGTAAATAGCAACAAAAAAACCGGGGACTCTCTCCCGGCTTCGTCTATGAATATATTTGTGGTGTATTCACTTTCTTCAATCTTTCCACATAATACTTGTACTGAGGACTGTTCGTTTCACTTCTGATCATATCTTTCTCACAATCTATGCAGACAAACGATGTGTACAGATGTATGCCTGTCGCCTTTTGCTGACTGCAGATTATACACGTTTCCCTTAACTGCTTCTCTGTATTCAACACCAGTCTCCCCACCTCCATACACCTATTCTGCCCCGAAGCCGGTAAAATATACGCATTTTCTAAAAATTTGATTTAAGTGAATTATCTCATGTACCTATACTATGTAAGTAAAATCATGTCTGTGTTTGTCTAACGGGAATTTGTTGAAAAAGGACCAGGCGTGTAGAAAAGAATTTGTGTTTTAGGGGGTTATTCGGGGGAGTAGGTACTTATCCTGCAGCATCTTAGCAGTACATAGGGTGTAGTGTTTTCTTTTTATTACTGAATATTTACTTGGAGGAGATTAAAATAAGTAACTTATGTTTTAATTTAAGTAGTTCACTTTAGAGGAACTAACCATAAAATTCATAATCTTTAACATACGAATTCGCACCATTACCAGCGATATTACAGCGTAGCTTTTATTCCCAGTTGTGTTTTCGCTTGCGGAAGGGTAAAAAAACCATAACGGATTTTATTTGTTTTATAGAATTAAAATAATTTAACAAGTTAACTGATTAAAGGTTATTCTTTCTTCAAAATAAACCCTTCGTTTGTACAATAGGCGTTTCTTTAATCCTAACCTCTTCTCTATAGAAGAAAGGACCAAAGTATTTAAAGCACCATGAGATTAAGGGGAGAAATTCCCCTTATGAAAGAATTGTCGAGGAATATAGGGCAAATAGGGGGAAAATCTTCCGTTATTCACTTAAAAAACATGAAAATTGGATTACTGAGCATGCTTAACGGTAAATTCTTCCCTTATTTACCTCTCTCCAGCTAAATTTTGCAGTTTAGCGGGAAAAATTCCCCTTATTTTAAGTCCCCTTTCTCTTCCCTTGGTGAAATGGATTTATTATGTGATTTTTTATTACGAATTCTTAGTAAAGCCATCATGTATAGTGACTCCCTACCTGCATAAAATTCAAGGGAAATTGCGTCTAATTCTTTATTCATTGCGTCCGGTAGCAATTACTTTAGTGGCTATTTGCCACTTTATTTTGTTGAAAAACTGCTTGTATAAATCTTACTTCACATTAGTCCTCTATATGTTTGTGTATAGGGGACTGTCTAAATTGAGGTTTACATGGATTTTTGGTGGTTCTGCACGAAAGTGGAATTCATCATAAAACTGGCTTTGTTGGTGGGGCATCACGATATGTTTGAGTCTTCTCCGTGTCTTCCTTGCTCCTCCCCATCCTCGCTTCTGCTTTTGATGGAGTTTCAGAACTGAATACATTCTCTTCTTTTCAGAATACAAAAAAAGAGCACCATTTCGGGTACTCTTTTGATTGCCTGGCGACGTCCTACTCTCACAGGGGGAGATCCCCCAACTACCATCGGCGCTGAAGAGCTTAACTTCCGTGTTCGGCATGGGAACGGGTGTGACCTCTTCGCCTTAATCACCAGACATATTTTATTGAAAGAACATCGTTCTCTCAAAACTAGATAAAGTATGAAGAAAAGAAAGTATTCCGAGTTTCGCTAATAAAGTGTGGTTAAGTCCTCGATCGATTAGTATCTGTCAGCTGCACGTGTCGCCACGCTTCCACCTCAGACCTATCTACCTGATCATCTTTCAGGGATCTTACTCACATAAAGTGATGGGAAATCTCATCTCGAGGGGGGCTTCATGCTTAGATGCTTTCAGCACTTATCCCTTCCGCACATAGCTACCCAGCGATGCCTTTGGCAAGACAACTGGTACACCAGCGGTGCGTCCATCCCGGTCCTCTCGTACTAAGGACAGCTCCTCTCAAATTTCCTGCGCCCACGACGGATAGGGACCGAACTGTCTCACGACGTTCTGAACCCAGCTCGCGTACCGCTTTAATGGGCGAACAGCCCAACCCTTGGGACCGACTACAGCCCCAGGATGCGATGAGCCGACATCGAGGTGCCAAACCTCCCCGTCGATGTGGACTCTTGGGGGAGATAAGCCTGTTATCCCCGGGGTAGCTTTTATCCGTTGAGCGATGGCCCTTCCATGCGGAACCACCGGATCACTAAGCCCGACTTTCGTCCCTGCTCGACTTGTAGGTCTCGCAGTCAAGCTCCCTTGTGCCTTTACACTCTGCGAATGATTTCCAACCATTCTGAGGGAACCTTTGGGCGCCTCCGTTACTCTTTAGGAGGCGACCGCCCCAGTCAAACTGCCCACCTGACACTGTCTCCCACCCCGATAAGGGGCGCGGGTTAGAAGTTCAACACAGCCAGGGTAGTATCCCACCGACGCCTCCACCGAAGCTGGCGCTCCGGTTTCTTAGGCTCCTACCTATCCTGTACAAGCTGTGCCAAAATTCAATATCAGGCTACAGTAAAGCTCCACGGGGTCTTTCCGTCCTGTCGCGGGTAACCTGCATCTTCACAGGTACTATAATTTCACCGAGTCTCTCGTTGAGACAGTGCCCAGATCGTTGCGCCTTTCGTGCGGGTCGGAACTTACCCGACAAGGAATTTCGCTACCTTAGGACCGTTATAGTTACGGCCGCCGTTTACTGGGGCTTCGGTTCGCACCTTCGCTTGCGCTAAGCACTCCCCTTAACCTTCCAGCACCGGGCAGGCGTCAGCCCCTATACTTCGCCTTACGGCTTCGCAGAGACCTGTGTTTTTGCTAAACAGTCGCCTGGGCCTATTCACTGCGGCTCTCTCGGGCTTGCACCCTACCAGAGCACCCCTTCTCCCGAAGTTACGGGGTCATTTTGCCGAGTTCCTTAACGAGAGTTCTCTCGCTCACCTTAGGATTCTCTCCTCGCCTACCTGTGTCGGTTTGCGGTACGGGCACCTTTTTCCTCGCTAGAGGCTTTTCTTGGCAGTGTGGAATCAGGAACTTCGGTACTATATTTCCCTCGCTGTCACAGCTCAGCCTTATGGTGACGGGATTTGCCTCATCACCAGCCTAACTGCTTAGACGCGCATATCCAGCAGCGCGCTTACCCTATCCTCCTGCGTCCCCCCATCACTCAAACGGAAAAGAGGTGGTACAGGAATATCAACCTGTTATCCATCGCCTACGCCTTTCGGCCTCGGCTTAGGTCCCGACTAACCCTGAGCGGACGAGCCTTCCTCAGGAAACCTTAGGCATTCGGTGGACAGGATTCTCACCTGTCTTTCGCTACTCATACCGGCATTCTCACTTCTAAGCGCTCCACCAGTCCTTACGGTCCAGCTTCTCAGCCCTTAGAACGCTCTCCTACCACTGACACCAAATGGTGTCAATCCACAGCTTCGGTGATACGTTTAGCCCCGGTACATTTTCGGCGCAGAGTCACTCGACCAGTGAGCTATTACGCACTCTTTAAATGGTGGCTGCTTCTAAGCCAACATCCTGGTTGTCTAAGCAACTCCACATCCTTTTCCACTTAACGTATACTTTGGGACCTTAGCTGGTGGTCTGGGCTGTTTCCCTTTCGACTACGGATCTTATCACTCGCAGTCTGACTCCCATGGATAAGTCTTTGGCATTCGGAGTTTGTCTGAATTCGGTAACCCGATGAGGGCCCCTAGTCCAAACAGTGCTCTACCTCCAAGACTCTTACTACATGAGGCTAGCCCTAAAGCTATTTCGGAGAGAACCAGCTATCTCCAAGTTCGATTGGAATTTCTCCGCTACCCACACCTCATCCCCGCACTTTTCAACGTGCGTGGGTTCGGGCCTCCATTCAGTGTTACCTGAACTTCACCCTGGACATGGGTAGATCACCTGGTTTCGGGTCTACGACCACATACTCATTCGCCCTGTTCAGACTCGCTTTCGCTGCGGCTCCGTCTTTCCGACTTAACCTTGCATGGGATCGTAACTCGCCGGTTCATTCTACAAAAGGCACGCCATCACCCGTTAACGGGCTCTGACTACTTGTAGGCACACGGTTTCAGGTTCTATTTCACTCCCCTTCCGGGGTGCTTTTCACCTTTCCCTCACGGTACTGGTTCACTATCGGTCACTAGGGAGTATTTAGCCTTGGGAGATGGTCCTCCCAGCTTCCGACGGGATTTCACGTGTCCCGCCGTACTCAGGATCCACTCAAGAGG
>NZ_CP143546.1:15000-35000 GCF_046237645.1 Rossellomorea sedimentorum | reverse complement strand
AGGATCAAACTCTCCGATAGAAGTTTGACTTGCTCATTTGCTAATTATAGTGTTAGTAACTACATAAGAGCTGTGCTCTTATTAGAATTAACGTTGACGTTTTGAGTTGTTTAGTTTTCAATGTTCAATGCTTGTCTCTCTTGAGCACCCCTTTAATATATCACAATCATTTAAGTGGTGTCAATGTTTTTTAAAACAAGTAATTCGCTGTCGTTTCAGCGACAAGTAATATAATACCACGGTGATTCTACAAGAGTCAACATAAAAAATAAAGTTTTTTAGAAAAACAAAAACCCCGCTAAATAATCAGCGGAGTTTACACAATAATATACATCTGGATGATCGTCAATCCGACCACTCCTGGAATGCCAAGAATACCGGAAATCGCGGAAGTGACCAGGTTAATGGGCACATGTATGCCGAATTGGCTTCCAAAAGCATTTAAAAAGAATAAAAACAGAGCGCCAATCAATACTTTCATACATAACTGTCCTGCATACTTCGCCGGTTTGAACGGCGTCCCTGCTGCAAGCAGAAACACGATCAAACTGCTTATAACAGCGATAACTACAACCGGGCTCATCTACTCTCCTCCTTTAAGAAAAAACATACCTTAATAGAGAGAATATGAGGGTTGTCTACCTTTTTATGACGACTTTTCTATTTTTGGCTTCCCTGAAGAAGAAAAAGTATTTTGCCTCGGCTATCTTCGAACGATAATTGATTTCAAAAGAATTTTCGATGCTCATCTCTTCCAGCGCTTTCTGGGAGATCCAATCTTTCTTTGCATCTTCCAATGAATGAAGCAGCTTAGTATCATACTCTTTGCGCAGCTTACCCTTTTTTTGAAAGAACATTGTACTTTTCCACTCCTGACCTAAACATCTCTTCTTCCTTCTAATGCTTTCGAGAGTGTGACTTCATCCGCATACTCCAAATCTCCGCCGACAGGAAGGCCGTGGGCAATCCTTGTGATCCGGATGCCGGACGGTTTCAGCAGTCTTGATATATACATAGCTGTGGCTTCACCTTCGATATTCGGATTAGTTGCCAGAATGACTTCTTCAACCTCTTCATCCTGAAGTCTTTTTAAGAGGTCCGGTACATTGATATCTTCAGGGCCAATCCCGTCCATGGGGGAAATGGCACCATGCAATACATGGTAAAGTCCATTGTATTCCTTCATCTTTTCCATAGCGATGACATCCTTAGGGTCCTGTACCACACACACAACACTTCGGTCCCTTCTTGTATCTTCGCAAATATAACAAGGATCCTGATCAGTTATATGGCCGCAGACAGAACAGTATGTCAGCTTTCGTTTCGCGTTTACAAGCGCCTTTGCAAATTCCAGGACTGTGTCCTCTTTCATGCCTAAAACAAAAAACGCCAGTCGGGCCGCGGTTTTCGGCCCAATTCCCGGCAGTTTCATGAAGCTGTCAATGAGCTTCGATATTGGTTCAGGATAATGCATATAAAAGCCTCCTAGAACATTCCCGGTAAGTTCATTCCTTTAGTGAATTGTCCCATAGTCGAGTTTGTCAGTTCATCTGCTTGCTTCAAAGCGTCATTCGTTGCAGCAAGTACTAGATCTTGAAGCATTTCGATATCTTCCGGATCTACTACCTCTTCCTTGATGTTTACTTCCAGTACTTCTTTATGCCCGGAAACGATTACTGTTACCATTCCGCCGCCAGCAGTTCCTTCCAAGCGCTTTTCGCCCAGTTCCTCTTGAGCTTTCGCCATTTGCTTTTGCATCTTTTGCATTTGTTTCATCATACCTTGCATATTTCCCATTCCACGCATAGTAAAAAACCTCCAAATTATAATTTTATTCTCTTATTTCTATTAGATCTTCTCCTACAAGCTTTTTCGCTTCTGCAATCAGCGGATCTTCCTCCACTTGCTCGTCTGCAGGAGATTCGGGATCATCATTTCTTTGATGCTTAATGAAATCTTCTCTCAGACTCTGCCATTGATTTTCAGGAATTCCAATCGGCTGATAGTCCGTTCCGGCCAGCTGTCCCAAAATGGAGCTTAAGGCGTCTGTGAAGCCGGCATTCTCCATCGCCATCTGGCAGTGGATGTCATACTTGAACTTCAATATGAAAGATTTCGAGGAAGCCGCTACAGGCTCTGCATCATTCAGCAGTGCTGCCTGCGAGCGCATCTGCCGCTGATTTAGGACTTCGAGCATTTCACCCCAGCGGCTTTTGATGAGATTAAGATCTTCTTTGGTAGCTGTCTTCAATACTTCCTGCACCATGCCGGTCGCTACCTTGAATCCCTTCCTGGAAGAAGACGCCCTTTTCTTAGGGGCGGGAGCTGCTTCAACTTGTGCAGCGGGGATTCCTTTTGCCTTCAGCTGATTCAGTTCATTCTCCAGGCTTTGTACCTTTTGAAGAAGCTGTCCGATTTCCGGTGAGGAAACATTTTTCTCAACTTCAAGCTGACAAAGTTTCACAATCGATACCTCGATATAGATACGGGCATGGTTGGTGAATTTCATCTCTTGCTGCGCTTCATTAAGTATATCAATAAATTTGTAAATATGCTGAGGTGAAACTTTTTCGGCCAATTCCTTGAAGTCTTCATCAAGCATGACCCTCTCCAGCGATTCCTCAAGGTTCGGCGCTGTCTGATGAAGCAGCATATCCCTGAAGTAAAGGACGAGGTCCTCTGTCAGCCTTGCCGGATCTTTCCCTTGAAAGAGAAGTTCTTCCAAGGCTTGAAGGGCATCTGCTACTTGATTCTCGAAAATGGCTTTGGCGAGCCTATTAAGATATACCTGCGATACCGCTCCAGTTACCGTCAGCGCATCGTCCACCGTAACTCTGTCCTGACTGAAGGAAATCGCCTGGTCAAGAAGGCTCAGGGCGTCACGCATACCGCCTTCCGCTGCCCTGGCAACCACGTGCAATGCTTTTTCTTCATATTGTACACCTGACTCATCAGCAATATGAGTCATTCTTCCAACGATATCCCTGGCTGTAATTCTCTTGAAGTCGAACCGCTGACATCTTGAGATGATCGTCAGAGGGATTTTGTGAGGTTCCGTCGTGGCCAGGATGAAGATGACATGCTTCGGAGGTTCTTCGAGTGTTTTCAACAGTGCATTGAAAGCTCCGATTGAAAGCATGTGGACCTCATCTATAATGTAGACTTTGTAGGAAACGACATTGGGAGCATACTTTACCTTATCCCTGATATCCCGGATTTCCTCGACCCCGTTATTGGAAGCGGCATCGATCTCAATGACATCAGGAATGGAACCGTCAGTAATACCCAGACAGGAATCACATTCATTGCAAGGCTCTGCCACGGGTGCTTTTTCACAGTTGACAGCCTTGGCAAGAATTTTGGCTGCACTCGTTTTCCCCGTCCCCCTAGGTCCCGAGAAAAGGTAGGCATGTGATATTTTCTGCTGGAGGAGAGCATTTTGCAGTGTCTTTGTTACATGCTGCTGTCCGACCACATCAATGAACTGCTGCGGCCGCCAGACTCTATATAAGGCTTGATAACTCAAAACGATCTCCTCCTTTTATATGTATTAACGCTCGATTGGAGCTGTCTCTCTTCTCACTTAAAACCTGATTTTTAGCCCATGTATATAAAAAATAAATTCTCATCTATCTATTATAACGTATGTAATTTTAATTTTACAAAGACTGTTTGACTATTACATACAAAAAACTCACCCTGGATAGGATGAGTTTTATTATAAGTATTAAACTGCCGTGCACCTTCCGTCGACATGCATCCATAAGCGTTACTCAAGCAGTTAGCTCGGCCCAGGCAACCCCGCGGCACATGGGAGAGTCCACTTAATGCTGCTTCCTTCCGGACCTGACATGGTTCATGGATTCCCATTGCGCAGGACCCGGGCGTCAACACCACTTACTTGAGGCAGGCCTTACAGAGTGCAAGCCTCGGGAAGGGGTTCAGCCTCGCTAGAGCGGATTGCGAGTACAGGGCACCGCTACCTCCCCGCCTAGCACGGCAAAATTGATACCATATTTAGTTGCGCCATGTCCGACGCAAATATTAGTATACTAGCTCTTACGGAAAAAAGCAACGGGTTATCCATTGTCAATTCCTGTATGCTGTTCCATCTCTGCTTTCCTTCGTTTCTTTTCTTCCTTTTTTCTTTCCCGGAGTTTTCGGAAGAAATGAGTCAGGAGCTGTCCGCACTCCTCTCCAAGAACACCTGGCACCACCTCGCACTGATGGTTGAAACGATCATCCTCCAATAGGTTCATCAGGGTTCCGGCACATCCCGCTTTTGGGTCAGGGGCACCATATATCACTGTATTGATCCTTGATAGTATAATGGCTCCTGAACACATGGGACATGGCTCCAATGTAACATAAAGTTCGGCATTCTCCAGCCTCCAGGTTCCTAACTTTTCGCAGGCCTCCTCAATCGCCAGCAATTCTGCATGTGTCACCGCGTTCTGAGTCGTTTCCCTGAGGTTATGAGCAGAGGCAATCACTTCCCCGTCGAGCACAATCACTGCACCTATCGGGACTTCCGCTTTCTCTTCAGCTTTTTTTGCCTCATCGATTGCAAGCTTCATGAAATATTCCTGTTTGGTATTCACCTGTCTAACTCCTTACCATTTAAAATCTCTCTTATGGATAAAATCATTCACCGCTCCCAAAACTATACAAAAGGAGGATACCGATGAATCCACTGAATAGCAAAACTGCCTTATTGATTATAGACATATTAAATCCCTTCACTTTTGAACACGGTAAAACACTCGCCGAGCATACATTGAAAATCGTAGAGCCGCTTAAAGCACTGCGCAGCATCTGCCACAAGAAGCAAATTCCTGTCATTTATATTAATGACCATTATACCCTCTGGCAGGCAGATTTGGAAAAAATATACGAAAAGTGCCTGAACGATATCAGCCTGCCTGTCATTGAGCCCTTAAAACCAGGTGAGGATGATTATTTTCTCATCAAGCCCAAGCACTCTGCTTTTTACGGGACCGCACTGAATACTCTTCTTCATACTCTAAAGGTAGATACCCTCATTCTCTCGGGAATCGCCGGAAATATTTGCGTCCTGTTTACAGCTAACGATGCTTATATGAGGGAATTCAACTTAGTAATACCCGAGGACTGCATCGCTTCTGTCAGCGATAATGACAACCGCTATGCCATTGAGATGATGAAAAATGTTTTGAAAGCAGACATCGTTGATTCAGGTGATATCTTTTAGGAAGCGTTTAGGCTTGATAGGCAGTAAGTATAGAGAGGAGCTTATATTAAAATTTATCAATTTATCTGAAAAGAGAGTAGTAGAACAGGGAAGGTGACACTTGTCCATCTTTATTCACTTATAAACAATGTTATTATGCTAAATAGTTTTTTAAAATAAGGTTTACTCTTTGATTTATTTCCAGTTGATTGGAGCGGAAGGTGCGTGACCTCCTGCGGGATCAGCGGGACAGGTGAGACCCCCAATCCAGTTGCAGCGCCCAGGCCCTCGGGATCAAATAACCCACAGCGAATAAAAGGAAAGCCCCCCTTTTTTCGCTGCGGAACATTTGCCTGTCGGGCCTGAACAGGGCGCTTCCACTTTTTAAACAGGCGCAGCCGAGGAGGCTCACCGCCCGCCCCGCGGAGTCACGCATCTGAAGCGTAAATCAGCTTACAGTTTAACTTAAAACCCCTTACTTTTTAACACAGCCAAACAAAAAGATTATTTAAAAAGAACCCCAGTCTTAAAAATTCTTCCCTAACCATCATACTTCCCTCTCCTCACACATACATTTCTTACAGTGAAAATGTTAAAGGGAGGGCAAGTTATGCAAATTCATGTAGTCCAGCCTAACCAGTCTCTATTCGGAATTGCTCAGACATATAACTCGACGACTGAAGATATTGTGGAAGCCAACGATCTTCCTAATCCCGACAATCTAGTAGTCGGCCAGACGCTGGTCATTCCAATTGTAGGATTGTTTTATTTTGTCCAGCCGGGTGACAGTCTTTGGTCCATAAGCAGAAGGTTTGGCCTATCTTATCAGGAGCTTGCACAAATCAATGGAATCTCAGTTAACCAAGGTCTGCAAGTAGGGTTTCGTTTATACATCCCGGAACGTCCCAAAAGAGACGGAGAGTTTAATGCTTATGTAGAACCTTACGGCGAAACCGTCCAGCCAAATTTAGAGGAAAGCGCCCGTGAAGCTGCTCCTTATTTGACGTACCTTGCTCCTTTTGACTTTGAAGCCAAGCGGGACGGTACATTGAAAGAGCCGCCGATGGGCAAGCTGCTGGAAATCGGCCGGGCCAATGGAAATGTGTTGATGATGGCCATCACCAATCAGGAAGAAGGACAATTCAGTGATGAAGTCGGCAGGATCCTGCTGACTGACCAAAACATACAGAAAAAGTTCCTGGATAATGTCGTGGCGACTGCCAAAAAATACGGATTCAGAGACATCCACTTTGACTTTGAATATCTCCGTCCCCAGGATAGGGAAGCTTATAACCGCTTCCTCCGCAAAGCTAAAAATCGTTTTAATCAGGAAGGCTGGCTTCTATCCACTGCCCTTGCCCCTAAAACGAGTGCCGGGCAAAAAGGAAAATGGTATGAAGCGCATGATTATAAGGCGCATGGAGAAATTGTCGATTTTGTCGTCATTATGACGTACGAATGGGGTTACAGTGGAGGTCCGCCAATGGCCGTCTCCCCTATCGGCCCTGTCCGTGAAGTCCTTGAATACGCAATCAGCGAGATGCCTCCTTCCAAAATCATGATGGGGCAGAACCTTTATGGGTATGACTGGACCTTGCCATTTAAAGAAGGAGATACCGCCAAGGCAGTGAGTCCGCAAAAAGCTATAGAAATTGCCGCTCAGTATAATGTCCCTATTGAGTATGATACAAAAGCACAGGCCCCATTTTTCAACTATCAGGATGAAGAGGGGAAACAGCATCGGGTATGGTTTGAAGATGCCCGCTCCATCCAGGCGAAATTTGTTTTAATGAAGGAACTCAATTTAAGAGGGATGAGTTATTGGAAGCTCGGTCTTCCTTTCCCGCAAAACTGGCTGTTGATTACAGATAACTTCAATGTAGTCAAAAGATAGTCATTTATCAACCGTCTACCCAAGTCAATGGGGAGGCGGCTTTTTTTATTTGTTCCTTCCCATAAAATTCCCGCCCTACTGACTATATATTGTGTTAAAATAACATTTGTCGTCATTTGACGAATACATGTCGATTATGAATCCATAATGTCGGTAAAGGAGGACATTGTATGGGGAGCATTCCATTCATTACGGTTGAAGGACCGATTGGAGTAGGGAAAACCTCTTTGGCAAAAGCAATTTCGGATCATTTCAATTATCATCTTTTAAAAGAGATTGTTGATGAAAATCCATTTTTAGATAAATTTTATGACAACATTGATGAATGGAGCTTTCAAACTGAAATGTTTTTCTTATGCAACCGCTACAAGCAGCTGGAGGATATAGAAACCCATTTCATTTCACAGAATAAGCCAGTCGTCGCTGACTATCATATCTTAAAAAACCTCATTTTTGCTGAGAGAACCTTAAAGAATAAACAGTTTGATAAATATTTGAACATTTATCAAATACTAACGGAAGATATGCCGGTACCGAATGTCGTCATCTATTTGAACGCAAGTCTGGATACACTTCTGCAGCGGATCGCCTTAAGAGGCAGGGAGTTCGAAAAGAAAATCAGCCCTCTATACCTTGAGCAGCTTTCTCAGGACTATGAACGCCGGATGCAGCAATTCGAAACCCAGTACAGCAACATCCCGGTTCTTCGCTTTAACGGTGACGAAATGGACTTTGTGAAAAATCAAGATGACTTAGCCGCTATTATAGATACCTTAGATCAAACACTGAAAAAAGGAGCCACTTTATCATGAACCTTCGCACTAAATACGGGATTCCGAGCAATGCTGTCATCACCATTGCCGGTACCGTCGGAGTTGGAAAGTCGACGATGACCAACGGACTTGCAAGAGCACTTGGTTTCCGTACATCATTTGAAAAAGTCGATACCAACCCTTACCTTGATAAATTTTATGAGGATTTCAAGAGCTGGAGTTTCCACCTTCAAGTTTATTTCCTCGCCGAGCGTTTCAAAGAGCAAAAGAAAATATTCGAATATGGCGGAGGATTCATTCAAGACCGTTCCATTTATGAGGACACCGGGATCTTCGCTAAAATGCACTATGAAAAAGGAAACATGTCTGCTGTTGACTATGACACATACAAGAGCCTGTTCGATGCCATGGTTATGACTCCTTACTTCCCTCATCCTGATCTTCTCATCTATTTAGAGGGATCCATCGATGATGTGGTAGACCGCATCAGGGAAAGAGGACGCCCTATGGAACAGCAGACACCGGTTGAATACTGGCAGGAGATGCATGTCCGCTATGAAAACTGGATCGATTCCTTTAATGCGTGCCCTGTTTTGCGATTGAATATCAATGACTATGATTTGGTTAATAACGAAAACTCCATTGAGCCGATCATTGAACGAATCGGTTACTTTATAGAGCAGACCCGTTTATTGAAATCATAAAATACCAGAAAGGATGGAAGAGCTCTGCTCTATCCATCCTTTTTTAATATTCTTTTACAGACCCGCCTCAACCCTTATGATCGATCTGAAAGTTATATAAAGAACATATCTAATTCCAGAGATAAAAAAAACCGCTGCCTAGGCAGCGGTTTTCATATCTCCAATATTTATGCGCTATGGTTAATTTAAAATCAATGGCGGAGGAAGAGGGATTCGAACCCCCGCGGGCTTTAACACCCCTGTCGGTTTTCAAGACCGATCCCTTCAGCCGGACTTGGGTATTCCTCCGTATCGACAATAATTATAATATCACGGTGGTGACCTAGGAGTCAACACCTTTTCTATATTTTTTTGAAATAAATTATTTTATAATATCGAGCGGGAAAGCACCTTCTTCCCGCCCGATTCATATTTTTATTATCTTGGTTTGATTACATCCAAACCGCCCATGTAAGGTCTCAGCACCTCTGGGATGACAATGCTTCCGTCTTCCTGCTGGTAATTTTCAAGAATAGCAGCTACCGTACGTCCAAGTGCAAGGCCAGATCCGTTCAATGTGTGAACATGTTCCGGTTTTGCGCCAGGCTCGCGGCGGAAACGGATGTTTGCTCGTCTGGCCTGGAATGCCTCGAAGTTACTGCAAGAAGAGATTTCACGATACGTATCATAGCTTGGGATCCATACCTCGATATCATATTTCTTGGCAGCCGTAAAACCAAGGTCCGCTGTGCACATAGACATAACACGATATGGAAGGTTCAATAATTGCAGCACTTTTTCTGCGTGGCCAGTCAGTTTTTCGAGCTCATCATAAGATTCTTCCGGACGTACAAAGCGGACAAGCTCTACTTTATTGAATTGATGCTGGCGAATCAGACCTCTTGTGTCACGGCCTGCTGAACCCGCTTCAGAACGGAAACAGGCACTGAACGCTGTATAAGCAATCGGCAGTTGATCATTTGTGAGAATTTCATCACGATGATAGTTGGTAACCGGCACTTCAGCAGTCGGCACGAGGAAGTAGTCTTCGCTTTCAATCAAGAAAGCATCCTCTTCAAACTTCGGAAGCTGCCCTGTGCCCGTCATGCTCTCGCGGTTTACCATGTATGGCGGCAGCATTTCCTCATAACCATGCTCATCGTTATGAAGATCCATCATGAAGTTAATCAACGCACGCTCAAGCCTTGCACCAAGCCCTTTGTAAAATACGAAGCGGCTTCCTGTTACCTTGCTTGCTCTTTCAAAATCAAGGATGCCCAGTTCAGTCGCAAGATCCCAATGAGGCTTTGGTTCAAAACCGAAAGAAGGAACTTCCCCCCATTTGCGTGCCTCCACGTTATCATCTTCTGTAGCTCCTACAGGTACGCTCTCATGAGGAACGTTAGGGATAGACAGCATCAAGTGGTCCAGGCTGCCTTCCACTTCCTTTAACTCTTCATCAAGCTTTTTGATCATGCTGCCGACTTCACGCATTTCAACGATAAGGTCCTCAGCATTTTCCTTATTCTTTTTCATTTCAGCTATTTTTTGAGATACTTCATTTCTTTTGCTTTTTAAGTTCTCTGTTTCAACAAGCAGCTCTCTTCTTCTGACATCCAATTCCTCAAACTTTTCAAAATCACTTAAATCTTCACCGCGGTCTTGAAGACGATTTTTCACCGCTTCAAAGTTCGCTCTCAAATACCTGATATCCAGCATGTCATTTCCTCCTTATAATCCACTCACACCATTGAAGGGTGCTGAAAATACAAAAAACCCCCATCCCATAAAAGGGACGGAGGTTCCGCGTTGCCACCCTGATTGAAAATAGTACAAGACTACTTTCCTCTTAAGTAAGATAACGGTTCTCACCGAAAGTGCCTACGACAATCATGTTCAGCACCTTACTCGAGGATGGATTCATGGGGTACTTCCATCGGTTCACACCAGCCACCGACTCTCTGAAGAAAGCAGTCCGCATTACTATTTCCTCTCAACGATTTCGAGCGATTAAGTTTGTATAATAAGTTACTATAATTATTAACTCATTGCAATAGGTTTATGCCATTTGTTTCTCTTTTGTTTCTTCAACCATCTGAATGAAATATCCAGTCAGGCGGTTATCCGACGTCAATTCAGGATGGAATGAACAGCCTAAGAATTGTCCTTCACGCGCAAGGACAATTCGTCCATCATGCTTCGCCAAGACTTCAACGTTCTCCCCAGCTTCCACTATGTGAGGGGCACGGATGAATACAGCATTGTATCCTTCCCCTACATGGGCGATATCCAAGTCCACTTCGAAACTTTCGCGTTGACGGCCGAAAGAATTTCTTTCCACTGTTACATCCATGACGCCAAGATGAGGTTCATCATACCCGACGATATTTTTCGCAAGAAGGATAAGCCCGGCACAAGTACCAAACACAGGTTTGCCTTGAGCAATAAATTCCTTCATAGGTTCCATGAAGCCATAAAGATCAATCAAACGGCGCATTGTTGTGCTTTCACCGCCAGGGAAAATCAGTCCGTCAATCCCTTCAAGCTGTGTCGCTTTCTTTACGACGACCGCTTCTGCACCATTCGCCTGGATGGCACGGACATGTTCTCTAACAGCTCCCTGAAGCCCTAATACCCCGATGGTTACCATTTTTACCAGCCGCGTTCTTGCATGCGGGTTTCAGGAGTCAGAGAAGAAATCTCGATTCCCTTCATCGCAATACCAAGGTTTTTAGAAAGCTTTGCAATAAGTTCATAATCTTCATAGTGTGTAGTAGCTTCTACAATTGCTTTTGCGAAACGTTCAGGGTTGTCTGATTTGAAGATACCAGAACCAACGAATACTCCGTCAGCACCAAGCTGCATCATAAGAGCCGCATCCGCAGGAGTTGCAATACCGCCAGCAGCAAAGTTCACAACCGGTAAACGTCCATTTTCTTTAATTTCTAAAAGAAGCTCATATGGTGCACCAAGCAATTTTGCTTCTGTCATGATTTCATCTGTACTCATGTTCACAAGCTTACGTACTTGAGCGTTAACTTGTCTCATATGGCGTACAGCTTCAACGATGTTTCCTGTACCAGGCTCACCTTTAGTACGAAGCATGGAAGCTCCTTCACCGATTCGGCGTGCTGCCTCACCAAGATCACGGCATCCGCAAACGAATGGTACAGTGTAATCTCTTTTGTTCAGGTGATACTCTTCATCCGCCGGAGTCAATACTTCACTCTCATCGATGTAATCTACGCCCATTGCTTCCAAGATACGCGCTTCCACGATATGTCCGATACGCGCTTTGGCCATAACCGGAATAGAAACAGCCCCCATAACCTCTTCGACAATTCGAGGATCTGCCATTCTTGCTACCCCGCCAGCAGCACGGATGTCTGCTGGAACGCGCTCAAGTGCCATTACAGCAACCGCACCTGATGCTTCCGCAATCTTCGCTTGTTCAGCATTTACAACGTCCATGATGACGCCGCCTTTTTGCATTTCAGCCATTCCACGTTTTACTACGTCTGTACCCGTCTTCATTTCTATATGTCCCCCTTCATATTCCTATCTATATTTTCAACAAAAAAACAGTAATATTGTAAGGAAAAAATTACGAACTTAACCAGGAATATATTTTTCCCCCATGCTAAATAAACAACAAAAACCACCTCATGTCAAGACAAGTGGTGGTTTTTGGGTATAAACTATCCTTTAGTGAATCAGAACCAGCCTTTTACAGTGGAAGTAACTCCACCCCAGATATCGGAGAAGAATCCGCCAACTGCTCTCATGGATAATGTGAACCAGTTTGCTTTCTCTACTGCTTCTGCTGTAACAACAGGGACCTGTCCATTAGCAGCAGCCTTTTCTGTGATGTAGCCAAGATCGTCCCCACCTTCAATTGTCAGGTAGCCGACCTGTTCTTCATCTTTGACAGGAGCCGTAAGCTGTCGATCTTCGTTTAATTTCTTTTTATCCAAAACCAATTTCGGTTCGAATTCTTTTTCGCCATTCTTGACAACCATCTTAAGAGGTTCTTTTGTTTGAATCGCTACTTCTTTTTCTTTTCCTTTCACAACCGGAAGGGTTTTCTGTCCCTTCACTTCATAGTTTGCAGGAAAGATCTCTTCTGTTGTGAAGTTGGTGAAAGCATAGTTCATCAGATTGGCTGTCTGGGCAAAACGGGCATGATATGGATTTTCTCCCTCATTTGGTTGAGCATCCATGACGACAGTGATATATCTTGTGCCGTTCCTTTCAGCCGTCCCTGTAAAACAGTAACCTGCTAAATCAGTCGTTCCTGTTTTTAACCCGTCCATACCTTCGTATTCATACACTAACCCTGGAAGCATCCAGTTCCAGTTTTGCATATCGACTTCATCTTCAGTACCTTCATCAAATTTCATTTTTGGTATACTTGAGGTTTCCAGTACTTCAGGATATTCATTAAGCAAATGATAAGCTAATTTAGCTGTATCTTTTGCTGACATTACATTTTCTTCTTCCGCGCCAGTACCTTCTGGGCGGAGTTCTCCAAGATCACGGTTGTTCAAACCAGTTGAGTTAACAAATTTATAAGACTCCAGGCCAATTTCTTCAGCCTTGTCATTCATCATTTTGATAAAGTTTGTTTCAGAGCCTGCAATGATATTGGCAATTGCCATTGTGGCTGCATTCGCAGAGTAGATAGCCATCGCTTGATACAGTTCTTTCACGGTGTATTGAGCCTCTGCCCTCAGTGGAACATTACTCAACCCTCTCTCGTGTGAAAGATTTGAAAGCGGGACAGGGATGGTATACTCCTGTTCCCAATCGACTTTTCCTTCATTTACTGCTTCGAGCAGCAAGTACTCTGTCATCATTTTTGTCATACTTGCGATTCCCAGGGCCGTTTCAGCGTTTTTCTCGTAGATGATTTTTCCTGTTTCGGCTTCGACGATGATTGCTGCTTCCGCATTAACATTTAGTCCACCTTCAGCATTTGCTGTGAGTGACGGCTGTAAAATCCCTGCGGCTAATACCAAGACTAAAAAAGAGACGACAGATTTTTGAAACCAATTTTTCACTTTGTAGCCCTCCATCAATTTATGTAAACACTTTTGTTATTTTATCATATTAGCACTATTTATAATAGAAAGAGTATTTTCCTAGTTTAGGTAATAAAATGCGCAAGCGGCCTGATTAGCCCCGACAGGGAAATGTTCCTAAGAGAAAAAAGGCGGTCTCCTTTTATTCTTTTAGAATTATCTGACCCCGAGGGGATGGGCGCTGTAACTGGATTCAGAACAACAAGCAGCCTATAAATACCCAATATTTATTCATTTAATTAAAAACAGGACTTCCGTGAAGAAAGTCCTGCCCTGAGTAAATAAACCTATTGTGATAACCTCATTGCCCAGCTGATTCTTCTTGCAGGGTACGAATCCATGGAGCGGGCGGTGAACCTTTAACCCTGCAGGAGCTATTTCACCTTTTCTCAATACTCATACTACCTGCCATATCATTAGACAATAATTTTCTTAATAGCAGGTCTATTATAATGAATAGTTCGGTGCTTCTTTAGTGATTTGCACATCATGCGGATGGCTTTCACGAAGTCCCGCACCTGTCATTTTAATGAATTGGGCTTCCTCTCTCAAAGCCTTAAGATCTTTGGCTCCACAGTAACCCATTCCTGAACGCAGGCCGCCGATCAATTGATAAAGCGTATCTGCAAGCGGTCCTTTGTAAGGAAGGCGTCCCTCAATGCCCTCCGGGACAAACTTCTTATTTTCTTCCTGGAAGTAACGGTCTTTTGACCCTTTTTCCATGGAGCTGACAGAACCCATTCCACGGTACACTTTAAAGCGTCTTCCTTGGAAGATTTCCGTTTCCCCGGGACTCTCCGTCGTACCTGCAAGAAGGCTTCCGAGCATAACGGCATGTCCGCCTGCAGCCAATGCCTTGGCGATATCTCCGGAGTACTTGATTCCTCCATCAGCAATGATCGCTTTCCCATGCTTTCTGGCTTCAGATGCGCAATCATAAATGGCCGTGATTTGTGGAACCCCTACACCTGCAACCACACGGGTCGTACAGATGGAACCAGGTCCGATTCCAACTTTCACTACATCCACCCCTGCTTCAATTAATGCACGGGTAGCTTCTGCCGTTGCCACGTTACCGGCGATGATATTCAGTTCTGGATATTGTTCACGGATTTGGCTCACAACCTGCAGTACCCCTGCCGAGTGTCCGTGTGCCGTATCAATGACAATGACATCGACCTGGGATTTAACTAGCTGCTCCACTCTCTTCATTGTGTCTCCGGAAACTCCCACTGCTGCTCCTGCCAGCAAACGGCCATACTTATCTTTAGCTGAATTCGGGAACTCAATGACTTTTTCAATATCCTTAATCGTAATAAGCCCTTTTAAAACACCATTCTCATCAATCAGTGGCAGTTTTTCAATTTTATATTGCTGAAGAATTTTTTCTGCTTCATCCAATGTGGTTCCGACGGGTGCCGTAACCAGGTTGTCTTTTGTCATAACATCGGAAATTTGGATGGAATAATCCTGAATGAAACGCAAATCCCTGTTAGTCAGGATTCCGACGAGCTTTTGTTCTTCTACATTATTCACGATTGGAACACCTGAAATACGATACTTGCCCATCAGATGTTCAGCATCAAATACCTGATGCTCTGGAGATAAGAAAAATGGATCGGAAATGACTCCGCTTTCTGAACGTTTTACTTTATCTACTTGTTCAGCCTGCTGCTCAATACTCATGTTTTTATGAATGATCCCTAAACCGCCCTGCCTTGCCATAGCAATTGCCATTTCGGCTTCAGTGACTGTATCCATTCCGGCACTGATTACTGGGACATTCAAATTCAAAGTATCAGTCAAACTTACCTTTATACTGACATCCTTCGGTAAAACCTCTGACTTGGCAGGAAGCAGCAAAACATCATCGAACGTCAAACCCTCTTTAGCAAATTTCGTTTCCCACATCTTTCTCGTCCCCCTTTTCCCAAAATATTATTAGTAGGTTATCAATTGGTTAAAATACTGTCAAGATGATATTTAGTAGTTAGATTATTCGGATAACTTGGAGGTTTTATTATGATATCCCCCTCACCAGTCTGGGAATCATTAAGCTGCTTTCACTCAGCTGAGATGGCTCAAAAATATTTAAAGAAATGCTACCAAAAACTATCTCTGAAAGAGGCCGATATGCAATGCTACAATAATTGCTATCCTTTTATATACTATTTGGAACAAGGTGAGCTGTATTTCAAACAGGCCGTTATTACCCCTCTTTCAATCCAGCCTATCCTGTTGTTCTATGGGTACATCCATTTAATCAAAGCCTGTGTGCTGACCATCGATCCATTTTATCCTCAGAATACATCGGTCCTGGCACATGGCGTGACAAGCCGGAAGAGGAAAAAACAGCAATACAGTTTTCTAAAAGATGAAATCAAGATTCAAAAAAATGGACTTCTTTCCCACTTCGCCCAAGAAATGTTTCACGTGAAACATTTGGAAGCGGAAAAATTTCAAATGGGTGAACTCTTGTCCCAGATTCCCGAAATGAACGAGACTTTTCAAATGGTACTTCATAAACGCACACAGTTTGGATTATCATCTCAACATGACCAAACACTTTCTTTCTCAGACGACGTTCTTGATCATTATCATATGTCCAAGGAACGTTTCACCCAATTTTTAAAAGAAAAAACAAAAGAAAAAATAACTATCAATGGGCGTCAGATAATACTGGATTCCAATCAAGTTGAATTACCGCCAATACGGCTGAATATCAGGAACAACCAGTTCTCTCTTCCAACCGACCGGTCAGAAGCCTACACCCTGCCGGAACCGATCATTCACTACCTGCTTCTTTATAATCTAAGCATGATAGCCAGATATGAAACAGAATGGTGGAGTGAGCTTCTTAAGTCCAATGCAACCGATGACTACCCAATCATAAAAAACTTCCTTGGCCTTTCTTTGGAAAAGCCTCCTATTCTGATTAAAAACTACCTGCTATCTAAAATGTAAATCGTTTTTTCAAGTAATGTTAACCGCTCCTTCGTCATACCCATTAAGAAAGGACAAGTAAGGGGTTGTTGACCATAAAACTGATTATCATTATTTTCTTATTAATCTTGTTGTTTCTGTTCTGGCTTTACTTCTTTATTTATCTTAAGAATAAACATCAGCCGGTACAGATCTTCACCCTCCAAAGTTTTTTAAATACGGATTTTCTAAAGGAGAAAAACGAGATGACGCCCAAAAGCTTTCTTGACTCTATCAATGAGTTCTTTAAGGATCATGAAAATGAGGGGATGGATGATACTGGAGATAGTGATGATGGCGACGACGGAGGAGAATAATAGCAATGATAAGAAAGGCGTGAATTCGAGACAGAATTCACGCCTGGGTGTTTATAAAATTTTCTCTAGATCTTCTTTAATCTTGGCAGGAGAAGTTTGCGGGGCATACCTCTTTATTACATTTCCCTCTTGATCAACAAGGAACTTCGTAAAATTCCACTTCACCTCAGAGGTCATCAACCCTTTTTTCTCTTTAATCAGATACTTAAACAACGGATGTGCTCCTTCTCCTTTCACCTCAATCTTTGAAAACATCGGAAAACTGACTCCATAGTTTATCTGACAAAACTCCATGATTTCATTATCATTATCAAATTCCTGATTCATGAATTGATCGGAAGGAAACCCCAGAACCGTTACCCCTTTTTCTTTGTACTCCTCATAAAGAGACTGCAGTTCTTCAAACTGAGGAGTGAACCCACACTTGCTCGCAGTATTGACGATTACCATAGCTTTGCCTTTAAACTCACTTAAAGCAACTTCCTCACCATTGGGCTTTAATGCACTGAAATCGTAAATCGAGGACATGCATATCTCTCCTTTACTTCATATATACTCAGACTACGGTATAGGCTGCGAATAATCAAATCCGAATGTTTCTTAAGGATTAAGTTTAGCCTGCCTTTCAACAAGTATGGTTCTAGTACCTGTCTAATTCACCATCTTTAGGTTGGCATCCTTAAATCTATCTCCAGTTTGCTATTAATAATGGTCGTCTTTTTACACAGAGGAGGGCTGCTTGCGTCCTACTGGGTATCATAGAGCCTGTAATTTCAATTTATTGTCCTGTGCAAATTTCCACCATGTTCTCTAGACTCAAAGCCCACTCCGGTGTTCTCTCCCTCACGTCCTCGACCTTCTTGCTCCTGCTCTTGATGGATTTTCAGAACTAAACACATTCTGTCTTTTTCAAAAACTTCAAACAAAATAAGAGCACCACTTCGGGTACTCTTTGATCGCCTGGCGACGTCCTACTCTCACAGGGGGAGACCCAACTACCATCGGCGCTGAAGGCTCGGACGGCGATGAGCGGCGAATCTCTTCGTCCGCTTCGCTCGTTCACATCCTCAGCAGAGCCCACTCCGGTGTTCTCTCCCTCCCGTCCTTGACCTTCTTGCTCCTCCCCACCCTCGCTTCTGCTTTTGATGGAATTTCAGAATTAAATACATTCTGTCTTTTTCAAACACTTTAAACACAAAAAAGAGCACCACTTCGGGTACTCTTTGGTTGCCTGGCGACGTCCTACTCTCACAGGGGGAACCCCCAACTACCACCGGCACTGAAGGCTCGGCCGGCGATGAGCGGCGAATCTCTTCGTCCGCTTCGCTCGTTCACATCCTCATGGGCAGAGCCCACTCCGGTGTTCTCTCCCTCACGTCCTCGACCTTCTTGCTCCTCCCCACCCTCGCTTCTGCTTTTGATGGAATTTCAGAATTAAATACATTCTGTCTTTTTCAAACACTTTAAACACAAAAAAGAGCACCGCTTCGGGTACTCTTTGATCGCCTGGCGACGTCCTACTCTCACAGGGGGAGATCCCCCAACTACCATCGGCGCTGAAGAGCTTAACTTCCGTGTTCGGCATGGGAACGGGTGTGACCTCTTCGCCTTAATCACCAGACGTATTTACTTGAAAGAACATCGTTCTCTCAAAACTAGATAAAGTATGAAGAAAAGAAAGTATTCCGAGTTTCGCTAATAAAGTGTGGTTAAGTCCTCGATCGATTAGTATCTGTCAGCTGCACGTGTCGCCACGCTTCCACCTCAGACCTATCTACCTGATCATCTTTCAGGGATCTTACTCACATAAAGTGATGGGAAATCTCATCTCGAGGGGGGCTTCATGCTTAGATGCTTTCAGCACTTATCCCTTCCGCACATAGCTACCCAGCGATGCCTTTGGCAAGACAACTGGTACACCAGCGGTGCGTCCATCCCGGTCCTCTCGTACTAAGGACAGCTCCTCTCAAATTTCCTGCGCCCACGACGGATAGGGACCGAACTGTCTCACGACGTTCTGAACCCAGCTCGCGTACCGCTTTAATGGGCGAACAGCCCAACCCTTGGGACCGACTACAGCCCCAGGATGCGATGAGCCGACATCGAGGTGCCAAACCTCCCCGTCGATGTGGACTCTTGGGGGAGATAAGCCTGTTATCCCCGGGGTAGCTTTTATCCGTTGAGCGATGGCCCTTCCATGCGGAACCACCGGATCACTAAGCCCGACTTTCGTCCCTGCTCGACTTGTAGGTCTCGCAGTCAAGCTCCCTTGTGCCTTTACACTCTGCGAATGATTTCCAACCATTCTGAGGGAACCTTTGGGCGCCTCCGTTACTCTTTAGGAGGCGACCGCCCCAGTCAAACTGCCCACCTGACACTGTCTCCCACCCCGATAAGGGGCGCGGGTTAGAAGTTCAACACAGCCAGGGTAGTATCCCACCGACGCCTCCACCGAAGCTGGCGCTCCGGTTTCTTAGGCTCCTACCTATCCTGTACAAGCTGTGCCAAAATTCAATATCAGGCTACAGTAAAGCTCCACGGGGTCTTTCCGTCCTGTCGCGGGTAACCTGCATCTTCACAGGTACTATAATTTCACCGAGTCTCTCGTTGAGACAGTGCCCAGATCGTTGCGCCTTTCGTGCGGGTCGGAACTTACCCGACAAGGAATTTCGCTACCTTAGGACCGTTATAGTTACGGCCGCCGTTTACTGGGGCTTCGGTTCGCACCTTCGCTTGCGCTAAGCACTCCCCTTAACCTTCCAGCACCGGGCAGGCGTCAGCCCCTATACTTCGCCTTACGGCTTCGCAGAGACCTGTGTTTTTGCTAAACAGTCGCCTGGGCCTATTCACTGCGGCTCTCTCGGGCTTGCACCCTACCAGAGCACCCCTTCTCCCGAAGTTACGGGGTCATTTTGCCGAGTTCCTTAACGAGAGTTCTCTCGCTCACCTTAGGATTCTCTCCTCGCCTACCTGTGTCGGTTTGCGGTACGGGCACCTTTTTCCTCGCTAGAGGCTTTTCTTGGCAGTGTGGAATCAGGAACTTCGGTACTATATTTCCCTC
>NZ_CP143546.1:0-10000 GCF_046237645.1 Rossellomorea sedimentorum | reverse complement strand
CCTTGATATGTATATCTTGAATTACAGTATTTTTTGGAATGATGGGCATGGAGGTCATACCTTTAATCTCCTGATAAAGAATGCATCCTTCTTCCACATCACGAATATTTACCTTCATCTCTCTCACCTCTGTTCCGCTTTCACTTCTTTATTTTACCAGATAACAAGTGGACAGCGTACTGTTTTTAAATAAAATAGCACCCAGATTAAACACATCAGAGCAAACAAACCTTCAATTTATACTGCAGGGTTGTTTTTTCAACTAGGTGTGTTAAAGACTAATGTTGATTTTTGGTGAATTTCCGCTACAGGCGCGCGACTCGGTTCAATTAACTATGATGATACCTTGAGCTATATAATTTATCTTTTTTTTGCCCTAAATAACAACACTATCAACAAACAAAGCTTTCAACTAAAAAAGATCACTCCCCTTAAATGGAGAGTGATCTTGTCTTTATTCATTATCTTTTTCTTCAGCAGATTCCTCTGTCGTTTGTTCTGATGATTCCTCCGTCAGATCAACCGGAACCTCTTCTTCTTTTTCTTCTTCTTTTTCAACTTTAGCCACTGTAGCGACACTGCTGTTTTCATCCAGGCGGATCAATTTAACTCCCTGGGTGTTTCTTCCCGTTGTCGAGATATCATTTACATCCATCCGGATCAGGACACCATGTGCGGTAATGAGCATCAGGTCTTCCTCGCCGGTCACAGCTTTAACAGAGATAAGCTCCCCGTTTCTTTCTGTAATGTTGCATGTTTTCAATCCTTTACCGCCACGGGTTTGGATTCGGTACTCCTCGGCAGGGGTACGCTTACCGAAGCCTTTTTCCGTAACGACCAGCACATCATCTTTTTCTTCCAGGATTTCCATGCCGACAACGATATCTTCGGAATCGAGGCTGATTCCTTTTACGCCGGTAGCCGTCCTTCCCATTGAACGTACATCCGTTTCAGGGAATCGAATCAGCATCCCTTTTTGAGTCCCAATAATGATGTCTTTGCTTCCATCAGTCAACTTAACAGAAATGAGTTCATCATTCTCCCTTAAGTTGATGGCGATTAGCCCGTTGGTTCTGATATTGGCAAAGTCAGACACTGGGGTACGTTTTGAAATACCCTGCTTCGTCGTGAAGAATAAGTACCAGTCATCAACAAATTCTTCGATGCGAATCATGGCATTGACCCATTCACCTTTTTCAACACCCAGCATGTTAATGATCGGAATTCCTTTCGCCGTCCGGCTGAATTCAGGAATTTCGTATCCTTTTGCTTTAAATGCCTTTCCTTTATTCGTAAAGAAAAGAATCGTATCGTGCGTGGAGGTGGTCAAAAGATGTTCAACGAAATCATCTTCATTTGTTCCCATCCCCTGGATTCCTCGTCCACCGCGTTTCTGGCTGCGGTAGGTGGAGACAGGCAGGCGTTTGATATAGCCGTTATGCGTGAGTGTCAAGATGATATTCTCACGCGGGATAAGATCTTCATCCTCAATCTGTTCGATCCCACCAGCCACGATTTCTGTCCGGCGTTCATCATTGAAGCGATCTTTGATTTCAGTTAATTCTTCCCTGATGATATCCAATACTTTTTCTTCATCAGCAAGAATGGCTTTCAATTCAGCAATCAGTTTTACCAGCTCTTGATATTCGTTTTCGATTTTATCGCGTTCCAAACCGGTTAAGCGCTGAAGTCGCATATCAAGGATAGCCTGTGCCTGCTTTTCGGTGAGGGAGAATTTCTCCATCAATCCTTCACGGGCAATGTCAGTGGTCTGGGAGCCACGGATCAAGGCGATGATTTCATCGATATGGTCAAGCGCAATCCGCAATCCTTCGAGGATGTGAGCGCGTGCTTCCGCTTTCTTCAATTCAAATTCAGTTCTTCTGCGGATTACAACTTTCTGGTGCTCTAAATAATAATACAGGCATTGCTTTAGATTCAGGACCTTCGGCTGTCCGTCTACAAGTGCAAGGAGGTTGATACCAAAACTTGTCTGCAGCGCTGTCTGTTTGTATAGGTTATTTAGAAGCACATTGGCATTCGCGTCTTTGCGGACTTCGATCACGATCCTCATTCCGTTACGGTCTGATTCGTCACGAAGGTCTGTGATCCCCTCTATCTTTTTATCTCTAACTAAATCAGCAATTTTTTCGATTAGTTTTGCTTTATTGACCTGATAAGGGATTTCGTCGACGATGATTGTTTCTTTTCCATTCGCCTTCGTTTCAATTCTTACTTTGGCCCTCATCGTGATGGAGCCTTTGCCTGATTCATAGGCTCTGCGGATTCCGCTTCTGCCGACAATCATTCCCGCAGTAGGGAAGTCGGGGCCTGGGATATAATCCATCAGTTCCTGTATCGTGATTTCCGGGTCACGGCTCAATGCAAGCAGACCGTCTATTACCTCGCCCAGCTGGTGTGGAGGAATGTTGGTTGCCATACCTACAGCGATACCGGACGAACCATTCACCAAAAGGTTCGGGAAGCGTGAAGGCATTACGATCGGTTCTCGTTCTGAACCGTCATAGTTGTCCCTATAGTCAATTGTATCTTTATTGATATCACGTATTATTTCCATTGAAATCTTGGACATCCTGGCTTCTGTATAACGCATCGCTGCTGCTGAATCTCCGTCCACAGAACCAAAATTCCCATGCCCATCCACAAGCATGTAACGGTAGTTGAAATCCTGTGCCATACGCACCATTGTGTCATATACAGCAGTGTCACCGTGTGGGTGGTACTTACCGATTACTTCTCCGACGATACGGGCTGATTTCTTATAGGCTTTATCCGCTGTCATTCCCAAATCGTTCATCGCATACAGGATTCTTCGGTGAACAGGCTTTAGGCCGTCACGTACATCCGGCAATGCACGGGAAACGATAACACTCATTGCATAGTCCAGGAAGGATGTTCTCATTTCCTGACTTATATTGATTTCTTTTACATTAGAACGTGGTGTTTCCGCCATAATAGAAGGGACCTCCTTTTAAAGGTAATTGGTTACCTATGTCCGCTTTTTGTTTCTTTCTTGCTACACTTTTCCTTGTACCTTTTACAAAAAGAGTACAGGTTGATTTCCGCTCCGGGTGCCCGACTCCACTTCAAACAAATAAATATGAAAATAAATTTGTAACATAAGAAAGATAGCTTACTGAGTTATTTATTGATCAGTTTGTTATAGATACTTCAAAATATTTTTCTGCCTTATCCCCTTAGCTATAAGGGTTCTATGTAAAAGACAGGATAGAAATATTTCTATCCTGCTTATGGATTAAACGTCCAGGTTTTTCACATATGCAGCATTGTCTTCAATGAAGTTTCTGCGTGGTTCCACTTTATCCCCCATCAGCATTTCGAAAGTTTCATCTGCTTCGATGGCGTCCTCAAGGCTTACTTGCAGAAGCGTCCGGTATTCAGGATCCATTGTTGTTTCCCAGAGCTGCTCGGCATTCATCTCACCGAGACCTTTATAGCGCTGGATCCCCGGTTTAGGCTGTGCAGGCAGTTTGGCCAATGCTTCCTCCAACTGTTTGTCTGAATAGACATACTCCACCTTTTTACCCTGCTTGATTTGATATAACGGCGGCTGGGCAATATAGATGTAACCCGCTTCAATAATTTGTCTCATATAGCGATAGAAGAATGTCAGCAGCAGTGTGCGGATATGCGCTCCATCGACATCGGCATCTGTCATGATGACGACTTTTTGGTAACGTGCCTTGGAAATGTCGAAGTCTTCTCCGATTCCTGTTCCCAATGCAGTGATCATCGCCCGGACTTCATTATTCGATAAAATTTTATCCAGACGCGCTTTCTCGACGTTGATGATTTTCCCTCTTAAAGGCAGGATTGCCTGGAAGTGACGGTCACGGCCCTGTTTGGCTGAACCGCCCGCGGAGTCACCCTCAACGATGTAGATTTCACTGATTTTTGGATCTCTTGAAGAACAGTCAGCCAGTTTACCAGGCAAGCTGGATACTTCCAGGGCACTCTTGCGGCGGGTAAGTTCCCGGGCTTTTTTGGCAGCCAGCCTCGCTCTTGCAGCCATCAGGCCTTTTTCAACTACTTTTCTGGCAACTACCGGATTTTCCAGTAAGAAGGATTCAAAATGCTCAGAGAAAAGAGCATCCGTGATCGTTCTTGCTTCAGAGTTGCCCAGCTTCGTTTTTGTCTGTCCTTCAAACTGAGGATCAGGGTGTTTGATCGAAATGATTGCCGTAATTCCTTCCCTGACGTCTTCTCCGGAAAGGTTGGCATCACTTTCTTTATATAAATTATTTTTACGGGCATAATCATTGATGACACGAGTCAGGGCTGTTTTAAAACCTGATTCATGTGTTCCGCCTTCATATGTGTGGATATTGTTGGCGAAAGAGTAAATATTGCTCGCAAAACCGTCATTATACTGAAGGGCTATTTCCACGGAAATGTTTTCTCTCTCTCCTTCAACGAAAATAGGTTCTTCATGGACGACTTCTTTGGAACGGTTCAAGTGCTCGACATAAGACTTGATGCCGCCCTCATAATGATACTCATTCTTTTTGTCTTCCACACGTTTGTCTTCAATGATGATCTTGATTCCTTTGTTAAGGAAAGCAAGCTCACGCAGACGGTTAGCTAGAATGTCGTACTCATACTCAGTGGTTTCTGTAAAGATCTCAGGATCGGGCTTGAAGTGAATGATTGTTCCGGTTACATCTGTTTCACCAGTCACTTTTAGATCAAAGCTCGGAGCACCTTTTTCAAATTTTTGATAGTGAATCTTGCCGTCACGGTGTACAAATACCTCTAATTCAGTAGAAAGTGCATTTACGACTGATGCACCTACACCATGCAGACCCCCTGAAACTTTATATCCGCCGCCGCCGAATTTACCGCCGGCATGGAGTACGGTCATGATAACTTCCACAGCAGGCCTACCCATCTTTTCGTGGATACCGACCGGAATTCCCCGTCCATTATCTTGTACGGTGATGCTGTTGTCCTCTTCAATGCTCACCTTGATTTCAGAACAGTAACCTGCAAGTGCCTCATCGATACTGTTATCGACGATTTCCCATACCAAGTGATGAAGTCCTTTGGAACTAGTGGAGCCAATATACATTCCCGGACGCTTTCTTACGGCTTCTAACCCTTCTAAAACCTGTATCTGATTCTCATCATAAGATTGTCTTTGTTCTTGTTCCATTGTCAAACCAATTCACCTACACTTCCTGTGCATGTAATCATGCTTGAATATAAATGTTGCTTTAGTACCTCTATCTATTTAAAAGATTGTCATGGGTATTCCATTTTTTCGAACGCTTCTTCAATGTGGTGGATGCCAATGGTGAAAGATACAGGTGATCTACGGTGACCACCAGAGACTTATATGTACCCTTAGCCAGGTTGCTCGTCTGTTTCTCTTTCTTTTTCAAGAATGATTGCATTTCTTCCGAAAACTGGACAGTGTCCTTGTCTAGAATCGCTACAATTTCATCTGATCTTACCATCACATCTTCTCCAACATGAATATACATGGAAACACCTCATTTCACTCTCTTGATATGACCGGACTCAACTTCGAAAGTTGTGGCATCATTCAATGTCTGGTGGTCGATGCCATCAACACTGGTTGTCGTGACAAAGGTCTGCACTTTTCCCTGAATGGTATTCAATAAGTGCGACTGCCTGAAATCGTCCAGTTCTGACAACACATCATCCAGCAAAAGAATTGGGTATTCTTTAATTTCCGAATGAATCAATTCAATTTCCGCCAGTTTTAACGATAGAGCAGTCGTACGCTGCTGTCCTTGCGAACCGAACGTCTGCACATCCCTGTCATTTACGAAAAACTGCAGGTCGTCCCTGTGTGGACCGGCGAGGGTGACACCTCTGTCGATCTCCCTTTGACGAATACTGTGGAACTTGTTCTCTATTATCTCTACCATTTTCGACCAATCTTGATCATTGCATACATCGACAGACGGTTTATAGTGAATATCCAGGGATTCCAGACCCCTTGATATACCTGAATGGATGGGACGTGCCCATTCTTGAAGCAGTTTGATAAAATCAAAGCGTTTTTTGATGATCTTGCCTGTCATTTCAACCAGCTGTTCGGTCAAAACATCCAGCATCGTCTCATCCTTCTGTTTTTTTGTCTGCAGCATCTTCAAATAATGATTACGCTGCTGAAGGATCTTTTGATACAACGCAATATCATGCAAATAGACAGGTGAGACCTGCCCGATTTCCATATCAATAAAACGACGCCTTACTTGAGGGCTCCCTTTTACAAGATGGAGATCTTCAGGCGCAAACATGACGACATTCATATTGCCAACATACTGGCTCAATTTCTTCTGTTCAATATGATTGGACTTGGCTTTCTTCCCCTTTTTGGAGATGACTAATTCCAAGGGAAGCGAGCCATTATGTTTTTTGATCCTACCTTTTATTTTAGCATATTCCTCATCCCAGCGTATCAAATCTTTATCATTTGATGTCCTGTGGGATTTTGCCATTGCCAAGACATAAATCGACTCCATGATATTGGTCTTTCCCTGGGCGTTCTCACCCAGAATGACGTTCACATTATTTTCAAAAGAAATATCGACGGAGTCATAATTCCGATAATTTTTGAGCTGTATTTCTTCAATGTACATGCACAGACATCCTCTTATTCTTCGTCAGAGATGATGAAAGCCCCGTTCTCTTCAATTTCAACTCTGTCTCCAACCCTCAATTTTCTTCCTCTTCTTTGATCTTGTTCCCCGTTCACATGAACTTCATATTCGCTCAGGAACCACTTGGCCATCCCGCCTGATTGAATAACGTCCGCAAGCTTCAGGAATTGGCCCAATGTAATATATTCAGTATCTATTGCGATTTGCTTTTCCACGATCCATCACTACTTTCCGACAGTAATATCTAATAATATATTTTACTATATTTTCACCTTAATACAAAACACAACCTGTGTTCGCCCATTAATTCCTCTAAGACCTGGATAGGAATTAAAAACAATAGACTCCATCACTTTAAAGCGCTAAAAGGGACAGTCCCTCTTATTACTTTAAAGTGTTAAAGAATTTGTGTGTTTTTTTTGGCAGCATATGCCTTAAAACAAATTGCAATGTCCCTTTAAAAATATTTCCAAAAAGAAAAAACTGGCTACATAACTCCTGAATGATGTTATATAGCCAGTTAAATTCATTTTGTGATTAATACGTTCTTACAGGCAGTATCAACTGGAGGATGGAATCATCATGAAGCGGTTTAATGACAAACGGTCTCATGGCTCCTGTGAAGTTGATATGAATCTCTGTCCCCTCTAACGCTTTTAATGCATCCATCATGTACTTGGCACTAAAAGAGATTTTCAATTCTTCCCCGTTAACGGATTGACTTTGAACTTCTTCGATGACTTTCCCGATTTCTGGTGTGTTAGATGAAATCTCAATAATGCCGTTGTCAATTGTAGATAGCTTAACAACATTATTTCTTCCCTCTCTCGCTAGAAGAGAAGCACGATCAATCGCCTGAAGGAATTCTTTTGTCGCAAGGGTCAACTCCGTCTTGCTTTCATTCGGGATCAAACGGCTGGTGTCAGGGTAATTCCCTTCAAGCAGTCTCGAGAAGAACAATAAATGTTTTGCTTTAAACAAGACCTGGTTATCCGTAATGACAATTTCTACAGGTTCGGAATTGTCATCAAGAATTTTACTCAGTTCTGTCAAACTCTTTCCTGGAATCACAATGTTATATTCTCTTCCATTGTCATTTTCAAGTGGTGCCTTTCTCATTGCCAGGCGGTGGCTGTCTGTTGCAATACAGGAAAGTTCCCCGTTTTCGACCTTCCAGTTTACACCTGTCAAGATTGGGCGTGTTTCTGAGGTGGACACTGCGAAAACTGTCTGCCTGATCATCGTCTTCAACAAGTCAGTAGGAACTTTTAAAGCATTTCCTTCTTCAATTTGCGGCAGATGAGGATATTCCTCAGGATCCAATCCGTTTAAGTTAAACTCAGCTTTCCCTGAACGGATGACTGTCTGTAAATGATTTTGCACTTCTATCTCAACTGTATCCATAGGAAGTTTTTTAACAATCTCACTAAAAAACTTCGCTTGAAGTACAATCCCGCCTTTTTCAATAACTTCTACAATTTCATTGCCTTCTTCTTCTTTAGGGATAAAAGACTCAATGGATATATCTGAATCACTTCCAGTCAAAGTGACTCCTTCATCATTTGCAATGATTTTAATACCCGTAAGAATCGGAATGGTTGTTCTGGATGTTACAGCCTTCATTACATCTCCGACACTTTGTACGAGATCGTCCCTTTGGATAACAAATTTCATTATCTTTTTCCTCCAGTTTGAACATATTTTTTTTATTGCAGCATATACTAATATATTTATAAAAAAATAGTACTAGTAGTAATAGGGCCTGTTAGTATGTGGATAAGTGCTAAAAACGAAAGTAAACACAGCCTATCCACATGTGGACAGACTGTGTGAAAACATAGCAAAGTTATTAACAGTATTCAGGATAACTCTCTATTTAATTTTACGGCTTTTTTAAAAGGCAAGGTGGGAATTGAGACAAGAAGAGGATGTCTTTCATTCCAGTCAACTCTTAAAAAAACAAAAAGCTATAAAAGCCCTTAATTCTTCAAAAGATCCCTGATTTCTTTCAACTGATGCTGAAAAGTGGAGTCAGATCCAAGCATTTTTGAGATTTTTTCATGCGCATGGATGACCGTAGTATGGTCCCTTCCCCCGAACTCTTCCCCAATTTTAGGAAGTGAGAAATCAGTCATCTCCCTGGATAGATACATAGCGATCTGCCTCGGGAATGCGATTGATTTAGTTCGCTTCTTCGCTTTGAAATCTTCAATTTTGACGTTAAACTGCTCCCCGACAATCCTTTGAATGTCAGCAATCGTAATCACCTTTGGCTTGGAACTTGGAATGATATCTTTCAAGGCTTCTGCTGCAAGATCAGCATTAATATCCTTGTTTATCAGTGATGAATATGCGACTACCCTGATCAAAGCACCTTCAAGTTCACGAATGTTGGAATCTATTTGATTGGCGATGTAGAGCATCGCTTCGTTCGGGATATCCAGGCCTTCCGCTTTTGCCTTCTTTCTTAGAATCGCAATTCTGGTTTCAAGATCAGGAGGTGTGATATCCGTGATCAATCCCCATTCAAAACGGGAACGGAGCCTGTCCTCAAGAGTCGGTATCTCTTTTGGAGGCCGGTCACTTGAAATGACAATTTGCTTGCTTTCCTCGTGGAGTGTATTGAACGTATGGAAGAACTCTTCCTGGGTTTGTTCTTTTCCAGCAAGAAATTGAATATCATCAATCAAGAGGACATCGACATTTCGGTATTTATTACGGAAATCGACTGCTTTATTGTCTCGAATGGAATTAATGAATTCATTCGTAAATTTTTCAGATGATAAATAAACCACCTTTGCTGCCGGATTATGCTCAAGTACATAATGGCCGATAGCATGCATTAAGTGGGTTTTCCCAAGTCCAACTCCTCCATATATGAAAAGAGGGTTGTAGGCTTTTGCCGGCGCTTCAGCAACAGCAAGGGATGCAGCATGGGCAAAGCGGTTCCCGGATCCAATGACAAACGTATCAAACATATACTTAGGATTCAGCATATTTTGCTGAAAGTCCTGACCGTCATCATTATCCACCACTTTTTTCGGAGGTACTGGTATATCAAATTCTTCCGGTTCCTGGTTTTGCGGGATAATGAATTTAACTATGAGTTCTTCACCCGTAATCTCTAATAGTACATCGGAAATTAATTGAGAATACCTTCCCTCGAGCCAATCTCTTGCAAATTCATTGGGAGCGGTGATGATAAGTGTATCGCCTTGTATGGAATGGGCTTTAGTTGATTTAAGCCAAGTATCGAAACTGGGCTTGCTAATCTTTTTCTCTATATTTGAGAGGGCTTTATTCCATAAGTCCCCTATATTCTCCAA